>PFGS01000306.1:4010-4971 GCA_002783525.1 Ignavibacteriales bacterium CG12_big_fil_rev_8_21_14_0_65_30_8
TGGGTCAATCTCCAACAACTGAGTTAAAACTTTAGATGCTTCTTCATAATTTCCAAGTTTTTCATTTAATTCGGCAACTCTAATTAATACATTCCAATCCGGACCAATTTCCCCGGTCAATTTATCATAAATTCTTATGGCTTTTGAAGGTTGGGAGTTTTCATAAATTCTTGCCAATTTATAGTATAAATTTAATTTTGTTGAATCTACAGCAATTATTTCATTTAATACAGTTGCTGCAGAATCAAACTGACTTGCAGAAGAATAGATGTTGGATAAAAGATCTTTATATTCTAAATTTTTAGGTTCGAGCTTAATTGCTTCGTTTATATAATGTAAAGCCGGAGGTATTTTATTTAAAATATAATAATCTTTGGAAATTGAGAAATAAATTCCAGCTTTATCTTTAGCAATTTGTGCAGCAAGAATATAAAATTGAATTGCTTTTTCATATTCTTTTTTTGCATCAGCTGTAGCACCATCAATAAAATATTCTAAAGATTTCCTTTCATCTATTTGTGAACTGTTGCTTTCTTTAGTTGTTTTATTTTCTGTAGGTTCTTGCTGAGTAATTTTTGAGCTAGAACAATTAATAGAAATTAAAGTCAGTAGTAATAAAAAGAAATATTTTAGCATTTGCATAATTTTTGTTCAAAAATATATTATTAAAGCAAAGTAATAACAACAGTAAATTAAACTTAATTTACATTAAATCAATATGTTATAGTTTAATTTGTATCAATTAGTTTCAATTTTAAATGATAACAACAAGTTTTATAGTAATTTTATCCTTATCACTTACCGTTTTATATTTAGTCTATTATTTTATTTTCAATATATATGAAATTGAGGTATCTGCTGATTCAAAAGAACTAAAGCCTGATAATAACTCGGTTACTAAAATAAGTATAAAACCAATAAATTCTTTAGGAAAAGAAGTACCATTTAGAAAAGTTAATTC
>PFGS01000306.1:5009-7764 GCA_002783525.1 Ignavibacteriales bacterium CG12_big_fil_rev_8_21_14_0_65_30_8
TTGTTTCAAATAAAGATAGAATTATTATATTAAAAACCAAAAATAAAAAAGGACTTGTTAAGATTGAGATAGATTCAAAATTCAGTTTACTGCTAAATGTAATTGAAATAAATATTATTTAATTGAAAAATTATTTTTACAAGTACTATAATTTTGTTTATTTTTAGTAACAGTCTTTATTACTCATATAAAGCTTAAGGAATAAATTACAATGAAAAAAATCTGTTTTGTTTTTCTATTCACACTACTTTTTTCATCAATTATTTTAAGTCAGGGCACAGCAGGTGTTGGTGCAAAATTTGAATATCGTTCATTAATTGATATGCCTACTGCCGGAATATTAGAGAAAGGATTTGTTGGAGTAACGACCGATGTTATGCCAAACGGTGTATTAATTGAAAAACTTGAAGTAGGTGTTTTTGATAATGTAAGTTTTGGTATTTCTTACGGAGGTTCTAATATTATTGGTCAGGGTAAAGTTAATTGGTATGCATATCCGGGTGTAAATATTAGGGGCAGAATATTAAATGAGACAAATACTTTCCCGGCAATTTCAATAGGATTTGATTCTCAAGGAAAAGGAACATATTCAGAAGTAAGTAGCCGCTATGAAATTAAATCACCTGGTTTTTATGCTGCTGTTAGCAAAAATTTTTCGTTCATTGGTTTTTTAAGTTTACACGGAGCAATTAATTATTCATTAGAAACAAAAGACGGTGATAATTTCCCTAATGTATCTGTTGGGTTTGAAAAAACAATTGGAAACAAACTTTCTTTAATTGCAGAATATAATTTTGCATTAAACGATAACGCAATTACATCGGCATTTGGTAACGGTAATGGTTATTTGAATATGGGTGTAAAATTTGGAATTGCACAAGGTTTTACATTTGAATTTGATCTTAGGGATCTGTTAAATAATAAAAAGTTTAACGCAAGTACTGCAGATAGAGCTATAAGATTAGAATATATTAAGAATATATTCTAAAATTCTAATTTACCCTATTGTTCCTATTATGTAGTTAATTAACTACGAATAGTATACTTAATTAGACACTTTTCTTTTAATTTTATCCAAAATTTTAACAATTTCCATTATTTTTCTAGGCAAGGTTTTTGCTCTTAAAAATGTGATATATAGGAGATGCTATCATGAAAAATTTAAAATATTTATCCCCAATCATAATTTTATTAATATCATTTATTGTTTCAGGTTGTTACACACAATTAGCAGTTAGAGATAGAGTTTCCGATGACAGAGAAGTTGTAACTAATGATGATCCAGATAATGATTATCAATATTATGATGATGAAGACACATTATACACAGATGATGATGATTACTACGATGAAGGAGATCCTAACTATAATATAAGCCTAAGTTTAGGATATAGATATCCAAGATTAGGTAGTATATATGGACGCAGATCATATCCATTTTATTCATACAGATTTAACTACAGCTATTATGATCCTTATTACTATTGCTGGGATCCTTTCTCAGTATTTTGTTATCCTAATAATTATTTCTTTTATCCAAATTATTTTGGAGTTTATTATTATCCATATAACTACTATGATTACGGTTACAATCACTATGGATATTATTATGGATATAATAAATACAAAAAAAGAAATAATACCAGTTATAAATTAAGAAACAACTCAGGGTTAAGAGGAAAAACTTACACAAATAGAGATGTCCGCACTAGGAATTCTAACCCGGGTTCGCCTATAATAAGTAGAGATAAAAGAAATTCTCCAACAAAAACTAGAAGTATTGGTAAAACAAGAACAAGAAATACAAATCCAAATAAGGTAAGAAAAAGTAGAACTCCTAGAGTTAGAAACAAGGCTCCTAGAACACAAAGACCTACAAGAACATACAAACCGACTCCTGGAAAACAGCCAAATAGGACATACAGACCAAGTACCACTTCAAGACCAAGGTCAAGAAGTTATTCACCATCTCATTCAAATAGACCAAGCAGACCTTCTGCTAAACCTTCAAAGACAACCAGAAGCAGAAAAGGAAGATAATATATTATGAAAAAGATTATTTATGCCTTTATAACTATTATTTTATTATTATCAATTTCCGGTTGTTATACAGTAGCCTGGCAACCCGGAGAAGAATTACCTGTAAAAGATGAGGTTACTCTTAATAATTCAAGCTATTACAATGTAAATGATTTTGGTGTATTCAGTTATTATTATAATTCTACTTGGTGGTTAAATGAAGATTATGATTTTCTTTTAAATAATTTTAATACTGTAATAGAAATCAATAGTATTATTAGTGATGATTATTATTTTGACAATAATTCCTATATAAATATAGAGCCACCTTCTCAAAATATTTCTAGAAATAATAAAACAAAAGTTAGAAATACCAGCCAACCTAAGCTTAGAACAACATCTACAAATAATGAAAACAGCTATATTAGAAATAATAACGGAAGTAGAAATAATTCTAAAGGTAAAGGAAGATGAAAAAATTATTAAAAGCATTTACATTTATTTCAATTTTAATTTTAACAACAAACATTTATTCTCAAGGAATACCTGATGTACTTCGTTTAGGTGAGCCCGGATTAGGTATTGGTGCTAGGGCTTTGGGAATGGGAAACAGTTATATAGGACTAAGCGATGATGCTTCTGCAATGTTTTTTAATCCGGCTGGACTTGGATTAATGAATAGAATTGAAATATCAGGTGGATTGAATTACGACAACTTAAAAAATGATGTTACTTT
>PFGS01000306.1:7824-8256 GCA_002783525.1 Ignavibacteriales bacterium CG12_big_fil_rev_8_21_14_0_65_30_8
TTTTTGGTGCAGCTTTTCATTCTGTAAATAATTTTAATAGTACAATAAGTTTTGATGGATTTAATAATGGCACAAATTCCATGATCCAAAATCTTTTGGATACAGATATTCCTTATGATCTATATTTAACAGATAGTACAAACAATACTCCAATAAACGGAAAATTAAATCAAAGTGGTAATATTAAGAATACGGGTTCACTAAATAATTGGGCATTTTCCGGAGCTGTTGAATTATCAAAAAATTTATTTGTTGGTCTAACAATAAACGGAATTTCAGGCACATTTAATTCTAACAATGATTATTTTGAAGACGACACAAAAAATTTATATCAAGGTGAAACTGCTATGGGGGAACCTTTTACTAAGGATTTTAAGACTTTCAATCTTAATAGAATTCTTAATTGGGAAATAAAGGGATGGTTTGCAAAAG
>PFGS01000204.1 GCA_002783525.1 Ignavibacteriales bacterium CG12_big_fil_rev_8_21_14_0_65_30_8
TTGTTGTAGTATTGGAGAATCTTGAGACACTTACATAGCCAATATTTTTTCCTATCATTAAATGAGTATCAACTGAATAAAGGGGAATTTTATCTCTGGTAATTGTATACTCAATTGGTTTTTCAATTCCATATCTTAAAATTGTTACCTTTACTTTTGTCCCGGCATCTCCTCTTAGTTTTTCTCTAACCTGTTCATTTGTGATTCCAATTGCAGTTTTATCTTCAATTTTTATAATTCTATCGCCTGATAATATTCCCAGTTGTTCGCTTGGTCCCCCGGTAATTGGAGCCACAACTGTTAAAGTATCATCAACAATCTGGAATTCTATACCAATACCTTCGAAATTACCCCGAAAAGATTCTTCAACTGATTTAAGCCTTCCTGCATCAATATAAACACTATGAGGGTCTAGATCATTTAACATACCTGTAATTGCAGATTCAACTAACTTTGGTGTATCAACCTTTTCTACATAATTATTTTGAGTGATTTTAAGAATGTCGCTTATTTTTTCAATGCTGTCGTGAAGAGTATCACTTGAAAATAATTCTTGAAATTGTATGCCAATTACTATTCCAACTGTTAAAAGTAAAATACCAATTGGTAATCTTAAATTTTTCATTATAAAACCATTAAAGTAAAAATAAAATTATTAAATATGCTTCTAAAATTTTGTTGTGTACAAAATTCTGAAGTGATTGATTAGAATAGCTTACAAATCCTTTTATAAAATAATTATTAAATGGTTCGTAAGACATACTTAGACTAAACTTTCTTGTATATTCCCTATCACCTGCTAAAAACTTTGCATCAAAGTTGTCATTTTGTCTGTGACCAACTAGAATATCACCACCAACATTTTCTTTAACAGAACCATCCGGATTAAGCAGGTTTGCACCATGAATATAATATGTAAACATTCCAGTGAGTAACAATCTATTTGTAAATCTATAATTTAATTGAGTTAGAAACAATTCACTGTTTGGTTCCATAAAAGAAGCTAAACCAAATTCATCATTTGTGAATTTATTTTTCCTAATTCTATTTGTATATACATATGGGTCAATCCTTACATATTGAAACTGTATATCTAATGGAATTTTTTTATAAAGTAGATTAGAAACGAATCCAGCAGAAATTATAAACTGATTTCCCCAATACGGAGAACCTATTTTAGATAATTCAATATCATCCATCAATATTGTAGAATAAAATTTTAATCCTTTGATAGATTTATTATTAATATCTATTATCACCATTGAATTATCCCTATCCTTGTTATTATTCTGTGCTGTTTTGTACAGAATAAAAGGATTTACATAATTCAGATCAATTCCTCTGTCCCCGTAAATAATTATTTCACCTGCTCCAATGTTAAAATCGTCAGAAAAATTAAAACCAATTCTATGATATCCAATATATTTATCTGTAATTGTTTTTATTTCTCCTTGTATTGAATCAAAAGCAGTGGTTGTTTGTCCTAAAAGTTTACCGTGAAAATAAGAGACTTCAACAGATTTATAGTGCATTCTAAGAGATAAATTATCAAAAATTGGAGCATTATTACCTAAAACTATTTTTTCCGGACCATATCCGATATTTATTCTATCTCTACCAAATTTGAATTTTACATAGTCAAAATCTGCAGTTAAATAACCTGCAGTAGTAATATCAAAAGTTCCAAAATTGCTATACTTAAAATTATAATTAAGGTCTTGCCTGGATCTAGTTGCAGCTCTTTCACCAAACACGGTTCCGTTTCCACCACGATAAAAGAAACCAAATTTATCAAAGAATGAACCACGAATTTGAAATTGGAGTTGTAAAATTGATGCACTATTTGATATTGAAGTAATTGAGTTTCTATCTAAAATATTTTGAATTTGACCGGTTGAATTAAAGAATAAACTGATATTTTTTTCTTTGTCAGTAATAAAATATAAATACTTTTGCTCATCCGATAAAAAATCAAAATTATCGCCATCAATTAATTTTATTGAATGTTTTACAGTACCATGAACTTCATTTTCAAATTCTACTATATAATCAACAAGTAATTTTTTATCTGATCTATCTAATTCATCAATAGTCGGAATAAGTTGTTTTAAATAATTTCCAATATCTCCCCTTGTTTTGGGAATTTCTAAAGAATTATATCTTTCTAACAATTGGAGGGATTCCATTCTTTCTAAAAAACTATATACAGAATTATCTGAAAGAACATATTCTGTCTGCGCAATATTAGTTTTACAGAAGCCAAAGAATAGTATTAGAAATAATAAAATTCTTAAGTTTTTGCTTTTTCTATCTTTAATTAGATACTTTTTATTCAATAATTTATATATAAATATTTATTATAAATAATTACAAGATTTAATTAAACTATGACATTATATATTATTTTGTAATATTCTTCATCTGTGGAAAGAATATTACATCTCTTATCGATGTTTGATTTGTTAAAAGCATAACAAGTCTATCTATTCCAATTCCTAAGCCTGCGGTTGGTGGCATACCATATTCTAACGCTCGAATAAAATCATTATCAATTTGATGAGCTTCTTCATCACCTTCTGCTTTAAATCTGGCTTGTTCATCAAATCTTTTCTTTTGATCAATCGGATCATTTAATTCTGAAAATGCGTTGCATATTTCTCTCCCGGCAACGTATCCCTCAAATCTTTCAACAACACCTTCAATATTTCTATGCTTTTTAGCCAAAGGAGAAAGTTCAACTGGATAATCAATTACAAAAGATGGTTCAATTAACTCAGGTTGTATTGCAATAGAAAATATTTCATCTATAAGTTTAGCTTTTCCATTTATCTCAGAAATGTCACAGCCCAATTTTTTAGCTGTGTCTTTCAGAGTTTTTTCATCAGCATTTAATACATTTACACCCGTTTTCTGTTCAATAGCTTCAATCATTGAAACTCTTTTCCATTTGGGCGCAAAATCAATGTTCATTCCGTCATAATTAAATTTAGTTTTTCCAAATACATTTTCACAAATATTTAAGATCATTTTTTCTACAAACGACATCATCCAATTATAATCTTTAAAAGGAACGTATAATTCCATCATTGTAAATTCCGGATTATGTGTTTTATCCATTCCTTCATTTCTAAAATCCTTTGAAATTTCGAAGACACCATTAAATCCACCGACAATTAATCTTTTAAGATATAATTCATCCGCAATTCTTAAATATAACTCAGTATCTAATGCATTATGATGTGTCACAAATGGTTTTGCAGCAGCTCCACCGTAAAGAGGCTGCAATATTGGAGTTTCAACTTCCAAATAACCGTTGTCCTCTAAAAATCTTCTCATTGCTGAAGTAATTTTACTTCTAAGTACAAATACATCTCTTACTTCAGGGTTTACTATTAGATCAACATATCTTTGTCTGTATCTTAATTCTATATCAGCAAACTGATCGTGAATTACTATATTGCCCTCTTCATCAACTGTTTCCTTTGAAATTGGAAGAGGTCTTAGTGATTTTGTTAAAAGAGTTAAATTAGTAACATGAACTGATATCTCACCTGTTTTGGTTTTAAAAGTGTAACCTTCAACACCTATTATATCTCCAATATCCATTAATTTAAAAGCAGTATATTGTTCTTTTATATCATCTTTGCGTAGATAAATTTGTATCCTTCCAAATTCATCCTGAATATGTGCGAATGAAGCTTTACCCATTTTACGCAATGCCATAATTCTACCGGCAATTTTAACTTCTTTTTTTTCATCGTCAACAAATTCATCTTTAATCTTTTTTGAATTTGAAGTAATATCAAACTCATAAGCAAAAGTCTCAATGCCTCTTGATCTAAGCTCTGTTAATTCATCTTTTCTTCTTTTGATCAAAACATTTAAATCATTTTGATTATTGTCCACTTAGCCTCCGAAAATTCAAATTTTAATTATAATTTTTATAAATTGATTTAATTTCTTCACTTGTAATTTTTCTAAATTTGCCAACTGGGATATCGGCTATAAATCCGCCAAATAATTTTCTATCTAATTCTAAGACATTATATCCTAAAACTTTGAACATATCTTTTACAAAATGATTTCTTCCCTCAACTGCTGTAACTTCAACTAAATGAGTTTTTTTAATATTGGGAAAATTTATTTTTTCAAATTTTCCTTTTCTTCCTTTTATATATACACCACTTAGTAATTTTTGTTCATCATCTTTAGTTAAATCTCTACTTAGTTTAACAGAATAAACTTTCTTTATCTTATGTTTTGGGTGTGTAAGTAAATTTGAAAAATCGCCGTCGTTTGTTAAAATTAAAACACCGGTTGTATTATAATCTAATCTACCAACCGGAAATATTTTTTCATTAGTATTTACAATATCAACAACGGTCTTTCTGTTTTTTTCATCTTTTGTGGATGTTATAACCCCTTTTGGTTTATTCATTAAATAATAGATGTGTCTTTTAGGTTTGATCTTTTCACCATCGACAGAAACTTCATCTTTTGAGTCATCTATTTTACAAGAAAGTTCAATAACTGTTTTATTATTTACACTCACTCTTCCTTCAACAATAAACTTCTCTGCATTTCTTCTGGAACATAAGCCGCTATCGGCAATATATTTATTCAGCCTCATTATCATTGCTCGTTTCATCTGCAGTTTCTTTTTCTACTTCTTCTTCTATAGCATTCATCATTATTTTTCTCTTTTGTTCAAGGAAATCTTCATCTTGCATAATCTCTTCTATTTCTCTTGGTTTTGGCATGTCAGCAAGGCTATTCAAGGCAAAATATTTTAGAAACTCTTTAGTAGTTTTATATAATAGAGGTCTTCCTACAGTTTCAGATCTGCCAGAAATATTTATCAATTTTTTATCGAGCAAAGTACTAAGCATATAATCACAATTTACACCTCTGATAGATTCTAACTCAGGTTTTGTGATTGGCTGCTTGTAAGCTATTATAGACAGCGTTTCAAGTGCAGCCTGGCTTAATCTTCTTTTACTTTTTTCTAAAGTTAGGAATCCGATATAATTTGCATATTCTTCTCTTGTAGCAAAAATATATCCTTCAGCAATCTTTTTGATTAAAAAAGCTCTGTTCTCTTGCTCGTAATTACTATTAAGTGATTCAACACTTTTTTCAATATCTTCTTCTGTAATTTTAATTTCATCCCCGTCAATACCTTTAATTGTTTTTATCAATTCGGCAGCCGGCACAACATCATCTGAAGAAAATATTAATGCTTCAATTATTGATTTGTATATTTGATCCATCTTCTAATTTATAAATTATAAAATCATTAAATCCATCTGAAATTTTTAATCCTATTTTACCGATTTTTGTTAATTCAAGTAACGCAATAAAAGTAATAACAATTCTTATTTTTTCGTGCATATCAGAAACTAATTTAATAAATGAAACTTCAGCTTCTTTTAACAAATTATCTAATATATACATAATTTGTTCATCAATTGTAATGTTTATTTTTTTAACTTCGTGTGTTACTTCAGGCTTTAGATTGTCAATTGCAATTCTAAATACTTTTGCAAGATCAAAAATAGTTATGTCCTTAAGCAAAGTATCAAATTCAGGCGGAGCAACTTTAAAATCTTCCTTAAAATTTCCTCTAAATGATAATTTCCTTTGGTTAGATTCCATATATGAAAGTTCATCTGTAAGTTCTTTGTATCTTTTATATTCCAATAAAGCTTGAACCAATTCATTCCTAGGATCAATTTCTCCACCCCTTTCATCAACTTCTCTCGGTAAAAGCATTCTTACTTTTATACGCATTAAAGTTGAAGCCATAAGAATAAAATCCCCCGCAGTTTCCAGATCAAGCATTTTAATTAGATTAACATATTCTAAAAACTCTTTTGTAATTTTTGAAATAGGTATATCATAAATATCCAGTTCGTCTCTTTTTATAAAAAAGAGAAGAAGATCTAAGGGACCTTCGAAATGATCTAATTTTATTTTGTAAATACTCATCCTAATTTCATTTTGCTTCTAACTTCAGCCATAGTTTCTGAAGCAGCTTTTTTACCCCTTACTTCCCCGTCTGCTAAAATATCTTTAACAATATTGATATTCTTTTCATAATATTTTCTTTTTTCAAGAATAGGTTCTAAGAATTCTGATATTTTACTAGCACAATTCTTTTTGCAGTCAAAACAACCAAGTTCTCCACTTCTGCATCCTTTGGCTACTTCTTCTAATTCAGTTTGATTGAATTTTGAATGGTAAGAAAATACAACACAAATTTCCGGTCTACCAGGATCACCTTTTCTTACTTTTTGTGGGTCTGTAACTGCTTTTTTTAATTTTGTCATAACAGTTTCCGGATCATCTGCAAGAAGAATAGTGTTGTTCAATGATTTACTCATCTTTGCAACACCGTCTAATCCCGGGAGTCTGGCAAACTTTGTAAGTAATGGTTTAGGCTCCGGAAAAACTTCACCATATTGATTGTTAAATTTTCTGGCAATTTCTCTTGAAATTTCAACGTGTGAAACCTGATCTTCTCCCACAGGTACAAAATTACCCATATATAATAAAATGTCTGCTGTCTGAAGTACAGGATAACCAAGATGACCGTAAATAACATTATCTATATTCAAATCTCTAACTTGATCTTTTAATGTTGGATTTCTTTCAAGTCTGTTTACAGTTATCAGCATACTAAAAATTAAATGCAACTCTGTATGTTCTTTAATTTGCGATTGACGAAACATCGGGCTTTTTTTAGGATCGAGTCCAACAGCAAGCCAATCAATTAGCATATTAATAGAATCATCATAAATTGAATCTGAATTTAGATTTGTTGTTAAGGCATGGTAATCAGCAATTAGATGATAACTCTCATATTCATCCTGCAGTTTTACCCAATTTTCCAGTGCGCCGACATAGTGTCCCAAATGCAATTTTCCCGTAGGACGCATTCCGCTAAGTATTCTTTTTTTCTGCATTTACAAATTGTTTTTAATTTAAATTCTAAAATAATTATTAATAGAATAATATGCTTATATATTTGCATATAACAAAATACTAGATTTTTTAACTTTCTTTTTTGAAAAGAAGCAAATATTTTTATTATAAATTAAATAGAGGGGTTTAAAGAGAAAAAGTTTCTCATTTTAATATTTTTTTTAAGTCATTTCTTGGTTACTCTCAAAATAAATCTAAAATCTTACATCCTTCAAATAAAAAAGACTTTTTTGAATTTGCAACACTCAAAAAGTATTGTAGATGCTATCTTAAATGAACACAATGCAAATAACTTAAGCACTAACAAGTTCCTCGTAACTGAAATATTATGTAAAAGTTGGGTTGACTCAAGTTGGATTTTTTCTAGTTAAAATTTATACTTCTTTGATGGCAATAATAATATGACAGAATCTTTATTTATGAATTGGAAAGATTCAAATTGGGTTGATCATAGAAAAGATTTAATAACTTATATCCCAGCTACTATATTATATAACGAGGATATTATTACACCAACTGAATTTACTTTATATCAAAACTAGCCCAATCCATTTAATCCCAATACAGTCATAAGTTTTAAATTATTAAAAGATAGTTTTATTACTTTAAAAGTTTATAACTTACTTGGTAAAGAAGTATCAACATTAATATATGAAGAAAAACCGGCGGGTATTTACAAAGTTAATTCCATTACAAATAATCTACCAAGTGGAATTTATTTCTATGCTTTAAAAGTTGGTGATTATTATAAAGCT
>PFGS01000132.1:0-3777 GCA_002783525.1 Ignavibacteriales bacterium CG12_big_fil_rev_8_21_14_0_65_30_8
AAATATTGTAAGAGCTTCCTGTGTTGGTTGCGGTATTTGTTCAGCAGTTTGTCCAAGAGGTGTGTTAAAATTAGAAAATGGAAACCCTGATGAAAGATTTAATTTAACATAATAATATTAAACGTAGAGACGCTATATATAGTGTTACTACGAATAATCAACAACACCCGCCGCCATCATAAAAGTAAGTAGATTCAGAAATATAAATATCATCTCTTCCTAAATTTTTAATTGCAGCCGCTGTTTTATCACATATTGAAAGTGGTTGGTTTTTAATAAGAAGGTGACCATTCTTATCATCAAAAGCATCTTCTTTCCCAAAATAGATAGCTGATTTACCTGTAAACAAACAAGGTCCATCTTTAGGTATTGGATCTTTTATAGCACAAATCTCTACACTTTCTATCAATATATTTTTGTCAGTATCATAATGAAATGGGTCTAATATTCTATAAGGTCTTTTTGCTCTAATTTCAATTGTCCCAAATCCTACAGAAGTAATTCTATCAATATATTTTTGAAGTGGAATAGCTCCGCTTAAACACAAAGCCCTGAGTCTTTCATCGTTTTTAAGATTATCAGGCATTGGAAATTCAGAAACCGGATCTGATAGGGTTAATCTACCGTGTGGTTTTAAAACACGGTACATTTCCTTTAGTGCAATTTCTAACTCATTTTTATGAAAAATATTAAATAAACAATTTTGTGCTGCAACATCTATACTTTCATCTTCAACAGGTAGTCTTAAAGCATCCCCTAGTTTTAGATTAATAAATTCAGATTTAAACCATTTATTTTCTTCTTCAGCATCATTTAAATTTTCTTTGCATACTGCAAGCATTTCTTCAACAGGATCAATACCAATTACAGCATTTTCATTTCTGTTAAAATATGAAAATTGAAGTAACTCCATTCCTCCTCCCACACCAACATAAAGTATTTTAGGATTATTAATTAGATCTCTTGGATTAACAGTACTTCCACATCCGTAATTCATATCCAGCATTTTTTTAGGGATAGATAATTCAGGTAATTGCCATATTGGTGTTGTTGTACAGCAAAGACCTTTATCAGGATTTACTGCAACTTGTTTATATAAATTTTTTACTGTGTCTAGATAATTTTCCATATGATATCCTGTACCTCAATATATAAACTTAACTATTATTAAGTGAAATAAAGCTCCCAAAATTGCTGCAACGGGTAAAGTAAGCACCCAAGAATAAATAATTTCTTTTATTAATTTTTTATTTTTATCCTTGTTTGTGGCACCTATGCCAAATATTGCACCAATAGAAACATGTGTAGTTGATAAAGGTAGACCAAATAAACTGCCTGTAATTACTGATAAACCTGTTGCAAAGTTAGCAGTAAAACCCTGTCCATCATTCAGAGGAGTTATTTTTTTACTTATTGTTTCTGAAACTTTCTTAGAACTAAGAAATCCTCCTGTTAGCATAACAGCTGCAACAGCTAATAAACTAATCTTGGGATCAATAAAATTAAAAAAGATAAATAATCCCAATAGTTTAGGTGTATCATTCAATCCTCTTGCAAAACTAACAAATCCAGCACTTATAAAATGTGCAGTATCCAAGATAGATTGAGCACTTATTCCGAAAAATTCAGCTATGTATATTTTTTTACAACTGCTTATACTTTCAACAGAAGCATCTATTTTTTTTACTTCTTGTAATAAAATATTTGAAGAAGTATTTACAGGCAGTGCAATATTATAAATTTTTTCACCTACACAAACACAAGTTTCTTCATCTATGCCCAATTTTATTCTTACTGATCTAAAAAATTTATACAAAACAAAACTTAAAAAAAAAGCAAACAATGGACCAAACAATAAAGGAATTAAAAAAACAGAAAATAATTTTGTAAAGTTTACAGCACTACCAGCTGCAACCAATCCTGTACCAAATAAAGCACCGAAAATACTATGAGTTGTTGAAACAGGCATCCCTATTTTTGTAGCTAATAATACAGTTAAACCTGCACCTAAAGCAATAGGAATGTTTATTGGTAAAGTATTAAGTATTTCTGAGGGAAATAAACCTTTACCAGAAAAATTTTCGATCAATTTTTGTGCTAATAATAATGCAAACATGGAACCGGTTGCAGTTGTAAAAGAACCCCAAAGTATAGCTTTTCTATAACTAACTGTGTCGCATCCATAAAGAGTTGCAACTCCCTTTATATTATCATTAGCTCCATTATAATAAGAGATAAGTAATATTGCAAAAATTACTATTAAGTATTCCATTTTGAGGTTTTTTTTTAGAATTATCAGTATAAAGTATAAATCTCAAACAAATAATAATGTAATATATATTACATTAATTATCTAAATCAGATTATTTGGATCAATTTCCAGTGCTTCTTCACAAAAGAATGGTTCACCGTATTCTTTTCTTATTTGAAATCCATAAAAACTGGCTCTTGCACTTATATAATCCATAAACTTTGAACTACTTATAAATGATTCCGGCTCACTGCTTTTGGGATTATGAAATTGTGATTTATATGCTTTAACAGATTTCATTTTTATTTCAAAATATTTTGTAATATCCACAATAAATGTTGGCTCAAAGGTATATGTCTGCATATAGTAATATAATTTTTTAGGTCTATATGCTTTTTGAATTTTGCCATTAAATTTTGTTACAGCTTTTGTAAGTCCTGAAGTAAACATTGCTTTTTTTACAATTATACTTGCATCAATATGATCAGGATGACGATCATTAAAATAAGGAGCAAAAATTATTGTCGGTTTGTACTTTCTAATTTCACAAATTACTTTATCTAAATTTTCTTTAATAATTTCAATGTTCCCATCTGGAATGTGAAGATTTTCTCTAACAGTTACTTTCAAAGCAACAGCTGCTCTTTTCGCCTCTTTTAATCTTAGTATTGGAGTTCCCCTAGTTCCCATTTCACCTTGAGTGAAATCTATTATCCCTACTTTTTTACCTTTTGAAGTTAATCTGGCTATTGTTCCACCCATAGATAATTCTGCATCGTCGGGATGAGCAGCAAAAACTAAAACATCAAGATTCATATAATTACTCACAAATATATTTATTGGAATAAAAAATAATCAATTTATTTTTTGATTGCTATTTTTGAATTTATAACTTTATTGTAAACTAATTATTTCTATCGGTTTAAAAATCATAATTTTTAGCTTAATTTAATAAAACTAAATAAATCTATTATTAACGAAACTGTGAACAAAAGAATTATGCAAAAAATTATTTTAATAATCTTAACATTTTTTATTATGAATTCATCTTTAACATATTCTCAATTTCAAAGAAACGCTTTTATAAATGGAAAAATTTATACTGTAAATGAGAAACAACCTTTTGCAGAAGCCGTTGTAACTGAAGGCAATAAAATTCTATTTGTTGGTACAAACGAAGAAGCCAAACAATTTATTACAACAGAAACCAAAGTAACTGATCTAAAAGGCAAATTAATGCTTCCGGGTTTTATTGACGACCACGCCCATTTTACAAGCGGGGGTTTTTATTTATTAGGATTAGATCTATCAAAAGCTAAAAGCATTAATGAATTTGAAGAAATTTTAAAAGAATACATTTCTACAAGAAAAGGCAGGTGGATTACCGGTGAAAGATGGGATCATGAAAAATGGAAAATTAAAGAAATTCCTACAAAAGAAATGATAGATAGTTTTTCAAAAGAGACTCCTGTATTTGTAAAAAGATATGATGGGCACATGGGCTTGGCTAATTCTGTCGCATTAAA
>PFGS01000132.1:3895-7610 GCA_002783525.1 Ignavibacteriales bacterium CG12_big_fil_rev_8_21_14_0_65_30_8
ATAATTCCGGAACCATCTAATCAAGAATATGCTGAAGCTTTTGAAGCAGCTTTGAAATATGCATGTGAATTGGGTGTTACTTCAGTAGAAGATATTACCGAAATAAATGATCTAACAACATTTCAGCAGTTTGAAAAAAATGGAAAACTTACCTGCAGATTTTATACTCGACTTCCAATTGATATTTATAAAAATTTAGTGAACCTAAGAATTCAAAATAATTTTGGGAGAGATAAAATACAATTAGGTTCATTAAAAGCTTATGCTGATGGTTCTCTTGGTTCTACAACAGCCTGGTTTTTCGAAAAATATAATCAAGATACAACAACTTACGGTTTACCCAACGATATTATTTCAGACGGTCGATTTGAAAAATGGGCTTTTGATGCAGATAAAAACAAATTACAAATCTCTGTTCATGCTATTGGTAATAAAGCTAACTCATATATTTTAGATATATTTTCTAAAATTAAAAAAGAAAATCCTGCTTGGGACAGAAGATTTAGAATTGAACATGCACAACATTTAAGAAAAGAAGATATACCAAGATTCAAAAAAATAGGTGTAGTTGCATCAGTTCAGCCAGAGCACTTACTTGATGACGGAATTTGGGCAGCAAAAAGAATTGGTGAGGAAAGAGCAAAATTAACGCATGTTTATAAATCCCTAATTGATGAAGGCGCAGTAGTTGCATTCGGAACTGATTGGCCTGTTGTTGATTTAAATCCTATGTTGGGATTATATGCTGCAGTTACCCGCAGAACAGATGATGGACAAAATCCAAACGGCTGGCTGCCTGAACAAAAATTAACTATTGAACAGGCAATTAAATGTTACACTTTAAATAGTGCATATGCTGCTTATCAAGAGAAAATAAAAGGAAGTATAGAAGTTGGAAAACTTGCAGATCTGATAGTTCTTAGTGATGATCTTCTTACAATTGATCCGATTAAAATAAAAGATGTTAAAGTAGATATGACGATTTTTGATGGAATAGTTATTTATGAAAGAAAATAATTAGTGCTTATCTAGTTCAGAAACAAATAATTATTCTCTGCTAATTTATTATTCATCTTTTTATTTTTCCGAATATCGATAATTGCTCACTGCTTGACGAATATTTAATGTAATTTATAGAAAATTTAAACATTTTAATACAGCTAAATTATTATAAGTATACATCTCTAGGTATCCCTCCTACCTGAAGAAAGTAAAATTAAAAATTTTATTGATAGTTAAATAAATTCAAATTGTGAACTGATGAAGAAATTTTTAATAATATTTTATTCATTTCTATTTATTGGTGTTTTTAAAGCAGATAATTTTGCACAGAACACAAATAATAATGGATTGATTCTTGCAGGATTTAGAGCATCTAGAATTCTAACTTCTTACCCTGATAGTACTTTCCCTAATGAGGATTATTGGACACACGTTGGAAACAGTATGTCAGATAAATTAAATTCATCTACTCCTTCATCTTTATGGCTAGTTAGTATTTATCAAGGAAATGGAATAACAAGAATGGGGTTTCCAGTTCAAGATGATCCATCAAGTAAAATTCTTGGTTTTGGTTATGATACAAACGAAGAATATTTAACAAGATTTGATAAAGAAGGATTTAAAGTATATTTACAGCTGGAACCGGGTTCTGCAAATATTGATATTTTGATAGATATGGTATTTAAAAGATATGGACATCATTCTTGTGTTGTTGGTTTGGGTATTGATATAGAATGGTATGAAGCTGATAAATATTCTGACGGAAGAAAAGTAAGTGATTCTGCCGCGATATCCTGGGAAGTAAAAGTTAAATCTTATAATGAAAATTATAATTTATTTCTAATACATTTCAGAACTGAATGGATGCCTCCAACCTACAGAGGTGATATTATTTTTATTAATGACGGTCAGCAATATGGATCATTTAATGATATGAAAACTAATTTTATTGAGTGGGCAAATTATTTCCCAAATAATAAAGTTGGTTACCATTACGGTTTTCCGGCAGATGAGTTTTGGTGGAGTACAATAAATGATCCCGCTAAAACTATTGGTCAAGAATTGATATCTTCAATTCCAAATTTATATAGTCTTTATTGGGTAGATTTTTCAATTACAAAAATATTCCCAATAACTGTTACTAATATAATTGCACAAAATACTCTGCCAAGTAATTTTTCTCTTATGCAAAATTATCCAAACCCATTTAATCCTTCTACTGTTATAAGTTATCAAATTTCTGAAATTAGTAAAGTATCATTAGTTATATATGACATACTTGGTAAAGAAGTTGCTACTTTAGTAAATGAAGAAAAAAATGCAGGAATTTACAATGTAAATTTTTCAGCTAAATCTTTAACAAGTGGAGTTTATTTGTATAGATTATTGGTAGTAAGTAAGTCAGGTATATTTACGCAAACCAAGAAAATGATGCTAACAAAATAATTACAATTATTTTTTTTGAAATACTAAAGATATCCATTCTTCTAATTGCTTAGACTCTAATAAGTTATATCCATAGTTTGAGTAAAAGTCGATCATTTCTTTTTTATCGTTTTCAAGAAGTCCGGAAAGAATTAGTATTCCCTTTTCTTTTATTCTGTTCTTAAAATCTTTTGCTAAATCTTTTAAAACATTTTTTTGAATGTTCGATATAATTACAGAAAAATCTTTTTCTTCAACTTGTGCCAACTCACAGTTTCTTACATCAATTTTTTCTTCAACATTATTTAGCTTACAGTTTTCAATAGCATTTTCATAACACCAATCATCGTTGTCAATAGCAACTGCAGATACAGAGCCTAATTTTATTGCTGTTATTGCTAATATTCCTGTTCCAGAACCGACATCTAATACATTATCGCCTGCTTTAATATATTTTTCAAGCATCTGAACTACTAGTTTAGTTGTAGTATGTTTTCCAGTTCCAAAAGACATTTTTGGATCAATAGTTATAACAAATTCATCATTCTTTTTTTTGTATTCTCTAAAAGATGGTTTAATAACAATTCTATCTGAAATATTTACAACATCTATAGTCTTCTCCCATTCTTCATTCCAGTTTTTATTTTGAATTAGTTCTTCTTCTACATTAAAATTATTAATAAGATCTTCTTTTTTTAATTTGTTTAGTTGACTTGAAATTACAATTTTATTTATTGAACTCTTTTCAGAAGTAAAAATAAAAAGGAAATTATCCTCTTCGCATATTCCATCAATATTTAATTCCCATAAAATACTGCTAAGTATATCTGAGTTAAAAGGTTCAGCTTCTATTTTATATCTTTTAAAATATTTTTCCATTAACGATTTATTTTCTTTATAAACTGACATATCGAATTTTCTATCCGTTAACTAAAGGATAGAAAAGAGATATCTTTCATTATATTTTCAGAATAGATTTCTCACCCGTCAGATGACAGATTCGAAATGACATCTTCTTATTTTAGTAATTAAATTTAATTGAATAGATTACATTGGTAACAACATCGCCAACTTGCTGAAGTGTTTCAACGCCAATGTTATCAATATTGTCCTTGTCTGTATGCCAATAATTTCTTCTTTCAATCGGTGAATCAGCACCAATTAAATCTGAATCAATAATATCTATGGTTTTTAATCCTGCCTGGTTTAGAGATATATGATCATCATAAACCGGAGGACTGATTTGAGTTGTAAATTTATCAGCGCCTATCTGAGCAGCTTTATTCCA
>PFGS01000276.1:0-6643 GCA_002783525.1 Ignavibacteriales bacterium CG12_big_fil_rev_8_21_14_0_65_30_8
ATGTTATCTTTAATAGAAACAATGAATCAACTGAAAAATTAATTCATTTTGCTGAAACCGTTAAAGGAAAACAAAAAGGGGAAGCAGTAAAAGATGAATGGAGAAATTTATCAGTAGAAGATAGACTTAAACATTCATTGGTAAAAGGTATTATAGATTTTATATATGAAGACACCGAAGAAGCCAGAAAGAAATATGATAAACCATTAAGCGTGATAGAAGGACCGCTAATGGATGGTATGAGCGTTGTTGGTGATCTTTTCGGATCAGGAAAAATGTTTTTACCACAGGTTGTAAAGAGCGCAAGGGTTATGAAAAAAGCAGTTGCTTACTTAACGCCATATATTGAAAAAGAAAAACAAAGTCTTGGAGATCTAACAGGTGCAGGTAAAGTTTTATTAGCAACAGTTAAAGGCGATGTTCACGATATTGGAAAAAACATTGTAGGGGTTGTTCTCGGCTGTAATAATTATGAAGTTATTGATCTTGGGGTAATGGTTTCATCTGATAGAATTTTAGAAACAGCAATTAAAGAAGATGTTGATGTTATCGGTTTAAGTGGACTGATAACTCCATCACTTGATGAGATGGTTCATGTTGCAAAAGAAATGGAAAGAAAAGGAATTAAGAAACCTCTTCTAATTGGCGGTGCAACAACATCGCGTATTCACACAGCTGTAAAAATTGCACCCAATTATAGTCAAAACACAATTCATGTTTTAGATGCATCTAAAAGTGTTCCCGTTGTTAGTGGTTTGATAAGTAAAGATGATAAGGCTAGAACGGATCTTATTGATAAGTATAAAAAAGAATATTCAGAATTAAGGGAAAATTATTTAAACAAAAGAGAAGAAAAAAATATTATCAGCATAGAAGATGCACAAAAAAATAAACTTAAAATTGACTGGGATAAAACAGAGATTACAACACCTAATTTTTTAGGGACAAAAACATTAAATGATTTTTCTTTAACTGAAATTAAAAAATATATTGACTGGACACCCTTCTTTTTAACCTGGGAAATGAAAGGAAGATATCCAGATATTTTAGAAAATAAAAAATATGGCAAGGAAGCAAAAAAATTATTTAATGACGCGAACAAACTTTTAAATGAAATTATTTCAAATAAGTTCCTAACGGCAAATGGAGTGTTTGGTATTTATCCCGCAAATTCTATTGATGATGATATAGAAATTTTCACTGATGAAAACAGAACATCAATTAAAAGAACACTACATACATTAAGACAACAAAATAAAAAATCTAAAGGAGAACCAAACATTGCCCTTTCAGATTTTATTGCACCAAAAGAAAAAGGTAAAACTGACTACATAGGTGCTTTTGCTGTAACCACTGGAATCGGTTTGGAAGGAATAGTTAATAAATTTGAAAAAGATAATGACGATTACAACAGCATTTTGTCAAAAGCAATTGCAGACAGATTAGCAGAAGCTTTTGCAGAACTTCTTCACGAAAAAATAAGAAAAGAATTCTGGGGTTATTCACCAAATGAAAATTTAACCGGCATAGAAAAAATAAAAGAAAAATATGTTGGTATTCGTCCTGCACCAGGATATCCTGCGCAGCCTGACCATACAGAAAAACCAATTATTTTTGATTTGCTGAAAGCAAGTAAAGAAACAGGAATTACTTTAACAGAAAGTTTGGCAATGCATCCTGCAGCAAGTGTTTGCGGTCTTTATTTTTCACATCCGCAAGCTAAATATTTTAATGTCGGTAAACTTGGCAAAGACCAGGTTTTGGATTACCATCGCAGAAAAGGAATGAGTGTAAGCGAAATTGAAAAATGGCTGGGAAGTAATTTAAGTTATTAGCCGTTTTACTTAATTTTATCAACATTTTAAGCTATTTATAATAAAATATTACCATTCAACACAAAGAATGGATAATGCCTAAAAAAATCAGGACATTCAACTTTAATAATTATAGAATAAAATTATATTGTAACCCCGGTTTATTTTTTCTAGTCAATATAGTATTAAAAGTTTTTAATTAGGAAGAGAAAATATGTTAAAGAAAAATTATAAAAGAATAGTATCTGTTGTTGGAGTTTTGTTGGTTGGTATTGTAATAATGATAGCGCTTGGTTCTACTGAAAAAGAAAGTAACAAAAGAGATTTACTACCAGAGACAAGAACAGTTGCAACACAAACCCTAACATTCGAAAATATGAATTTGGAAATAACCGGATATGGTACAATTCGTTCACAAAACGAACTTAATGTTATTACAGAAGCATCCGGAAAAATTTTATTTGCAAAAAATAATTTGAAAAGCGGTACATTTGTAAAAAAAGGTGAATTAGTTGTAGCGATTGATCAAAGAGAAATAGAAAATAACTTGTACTCATTGCGTTCAAATTATTTAAAAGCAATTGCATCATTACTTGCAGAAATGAGAATTGAAAATGAAGCCATATATAAAAAATGGTCAACATATTTTGAGTCTATAAACATAGAAAAACCGATTCCTGAATTACCAAAAGATCTAACGGCAAGGGAAAAAATAAAACTGAGCGCAAGGGATATTCTTACAAAGTTTTATGATGTTAAAAACCAGGAAATATTACTTACAAAATATAAAATAACAGCACCGTTTGACGGTTATTTAGAATCCAATGGAATTGTTGAAAATAGTATTGTATCAAAAGGTATGCAGTTATTTAAAATAACTGATGCAAAAAACCTTGAGATAGCAATACCGTTATTGACAGAAGATATAAATATGATAGACTTTTCAAAAAATCCTTCAGTGAAACTTTATTCTGAAAAAAGTGATGTGCTTCTAAAAGGAAGAATTATAAGAAAAGAAACAAATATTCAGAAGAACTCACAGACACTTGATGTATTTGTCGCATTTAGAAATGAAAATCTTAATACATATTTTCTACCCGGCAATTATATCCGCACATCAATTCAGGGCAAATATTTAAAAAATGTTGCATTGGTACCCAGACATTTGGTTGATAATGATAACTATGTTTATACAATGGTTAACGATAAACTTGATAGAATTAAAGTTGATATAATAACAATTCAAAATAATTTTGCAGTTGTAAAAAATACGGTGACTAAGGATACAAGAATTGTTACAACTATTCTTCAAAAACCATTATTAGGAATGAGGCTTAAATCAATAAATGAGTCTCTTAAATTAAATACTGATGGACAAAACTTAAACTCTACCACTGTAGGAAAAGAATAAAAACAAAACCTATATAGTAAATAATATGCTAGAAAAATTTTTAAGATATTTCATTAAGCACTCAGTACTTACAAACTGGATAATGATAGTTATTTGTATTGCAGGTGTTTTCGGACTTTTCAACCTAAATAAAAGAGTCGACCCTAAATTAAAAGTTGACAGAATTGAGGTTGACGTACCCTACCCCGGTGCTTCAGCAATTGAGGTTGAAGAAGGTATTGTTATTAAGATAGAAGAAAATTTAAGAGGTGTTGAAGGCATTGAAAAAATTACTTCTAATTCAAGAGATGGTTTTGGTTCTCTTGATGTTGAAATAACTCCAGGTTATGATATGAACAAAGCAATTCAGGATATTAAAAATTCTGTAAATTCAATCAGTTCATATCCAACCGATGCCGAGAAACCAGTAGTCTACCAAACCACACAATGGAACAGAGCAATAATGCTCAGCATTTATGGGCCTGATGATTTATTTACACTTAAAAAAATAGTAGAAGAATTCAGAGATGAATTATTAAGCACAGGAAAAATTTCTAATTTTAGAATTTGGGGAATACCAGACAGGGAATTTTCTATCGAAGTTTCTCCTCAGGATTTAATAAGATATAAATTAACAATTAATGATATAAGCCAGGCAATAAGAAATTCTAACCTAAACCTTTCTTCAGGCTCTGTACTTACTAATCAAGAAGAAATATTAATTAGAACATATAACAAAAAATATCAAGCCGTTGATCTTGAAAATATTGAAGTTACATCAAACATTGACGGACAAAAAATACTCTTAACTGATATTTGCACTGTACAAGAACAATGGCCTGACAATAGATTTTATTCGGAATATAACGGCAAACAATCTGTGGGATTTAATGTAATGTATAACAACAATGAAGATGTTGTTGAAATTGTAGATATAACAGAAGCTCTTGCAAAAAAATATGAAGCAAAATATGACGGATTAGTTCACTTTAATACTTTTATAAAAGAAACAGATGACCTTGAAGAAAGAATAGACCTGATGACACAGAATGGAATTCTTGGTCTTGTTTTAGTAATTGTTCTTTTGGGAGTATTTTTAAATACTCGTCTTTCTTTTTGGGTTGCTCTCGGAATTCCTATTTCATTGTTGGGTATGTTCTTTGTTCTTTGGGTTTTAGATATCAGCATAAATGAGATGAGCCTTTTCGGTGTAATTTTGGTAATTGGCATTTTGGTTGATGATGGAATTGTAATAGGGGAAAGTATTTATACTCAATGGGAAAAACACGGAAAAACACCATTACGTGCTGCAATTGATGGTACAAAAGATGTGATTAAACCTGTTTCCATTTCAATTTTTACAACCATGGTTGCATTTATGCCATATTTCTATTTTTATGGAAATCTTGGAAAATATGTCTGGCAGATTGCTGCTGTAGTAATTATATCTCTTGGATTTTCTCTGATCGAAGCAGCAATGATTTTACCTGCACATCTTGCACATTCAAAAGCTCTTCATATAGAAGAAAAATCTAACAATTTCTTTGTAAGATTAAGAAAATCAACAGACAAAATTCTTGATATATTTTTAACCAAGATTTTTGCAAAAATTTTAAGGTTTAGCCTTGAACATCGATGGGCAGTATCAACATCAATTATTGCCATTATATTTATTATTATTGGTCTTTTTCAAGGCTCACATGTAAGAGCTCAATTTTTTCCGTCAATTGAACCCCCATATGCAAGAATACAAGCCGAAGTACCTGCAGGAACTTCAGCCAAAGTAGCAAATCAAATAAGATACGATTTAATAGATAAATCATTTGCATTTGGAGAAAAGTGGAAAGACTCAATTAAAACAACACTAGATCCCATTCAACATTTTACTTCATGGATGAATGGCGGAACAATAAATATTTTCTTCGTTCTTCCTAAATCAGATAAAAGGAGTTATACAATAGCAGAATTTTCAGATGCATTAAGTGAATACATAGGCTCTGTTCCTGAAGCCGAAAACATAATAGTTGGCGGATGGAATTTTGGCGGAACACCTATTTCGGTAAAATTTCAAAGTACTGATTATATCCAGCTTTTTAAAGCCAAGGAAATGTTAAAAGAAGAATTAAAAAAGATAGACGGCGTTAAAGATATAAGAGATGATACGCCTTTAGGTAATAATGAATTTATAGTAACGCTAAAACCCAAAGGGGAAGCTCTTGGTTTTACTCTTAGAGATCTAACTACTCAACTCAGGCAAGGTTTTTACGGACAGGAAGTGATGAGATTACAAAGAGGAAGAGACGAAGTAAAAGTATGGGTTAGATTTACTAAAGAAAACAGAACTTCAATAAGCCAGATAGAAAACTTAAAAGTGAGAACACCTAGCAATGAATATGTTCCTTTTAAAGAAGTTGCATCTTTTCAGATAAAAAGAGGACTTAGAAGAATTAGACACGAAAACGGGGAAAGATCAATAACTGTTTTTGCTAACATGGATTACACAAAAAATGATCAAGCAGTTGTTTTAAAAGAATTAGACAATGTGGTGGTACCAAAGATACTTTCTAAAGTGGAAGGAGTAACAAGAAGTTACGGTGGACAGTCAGAAGAAGTTACAAAAATGGTAAACTCTATGACTTACTCTATGACAATTGCATTATTAATTATGTTCACAATCCTTATGTTCCTTTTAAAATCGTACATTGAAACATTACTCGTTATGTCTCTTATTCCACTTGGAATTATTGGTGCAGTTATTGGGCATCTTATAATAGGGATACCAATTTCAATTCTTTCATTTCTTGGTATTGTTGCTCTTGCAGGAATAATTGTAAACGATTCAGTTATACTTATTGATAAGTACAATAAACTTTTAAAGAAAGGTGATAAAATAAAAAACGCATTATTTAATGCGGGAATGACAAGATTCAGACCAATAGTACTAACCACTGTAACTACAGCCGGAGGATTAGCACCAATTATTTTATTGAAAAGCGAACAGGGACAATTTCTTGTACCTATGGCAGTATCCGTAGCATTCGGTTTGATATTCGGAACATTCTTAACTTTAATCTTTTTACCATCAACACTTTATGTCATAAACGATGTTAAAGTGTATATTGCATCAAAAACAGGTAAACAAAAAGCAGAACCTGTCCTGATTAAAGAATAACTATTACCGAAATTTGAACGCAAAGTTTTGAAGTAAAAAAACATTTCAATTCCAACTTATTCTAATTGTTTGTAATTTTGAATTCATCTTTCAAAATTATTAAATGGAATAATAATGGAAAACAAACCTGAAGAACAAACCCCCATAGAAAAAAAATCTTTTTCTGAAATAATCAGAAACGCATTTAAAGAACTTAAAGAAACAACCATTGCTTTTGTTAATGCGCCCAAAGCATTATGGGGCGTAAATGTTCCATATGTATTAGAA
>PFGS01000276.1:6736-7579 GCA_002783525.1 Ignavibacteriales bacterium CG12_big_fil_rev_8_21_14_0_65_30_8
TTTTTAACCGGGGGTATTACTTTTTCTATGTTGGTTCTCGGTGGACTCTCCGATAAACTGGGTGTTCGTAAATCTCTTATTATTTCATTTCTCGTTTTGCTTTTAGGCAGAGTGCTTGTTAGTATTTCCGGGTCATTTGGAATGCAAAACGGTTTGTGGTCACCGATGTTTTTTACAATGACAACAGGTCTCCTTTTTGTTTTACTTGCATACGGTTTATATCAGCCTGCTGCTTATGCGGGAGTTAAAAGATATACAACACCCAAAACCGCAGCAATGGGTTACGCTGCAATTTATGGATTTATGAATTTAGGTGCGTTCTTTTCAGGTTTTATTTCCGCTTTAACCAGACCAAATTTTGAAGATACTTTTCCCCCAAATGGTTTAACAGCAGTTTTTTGGGTTTATGTTATAATCACATTTATTGCTTTGGTTATTACTCTTGTTCTAATCACAAAAAAATCTGATAATGATGCAGTTGATACTGTAAAAGCTGCAAACGAAAAAGAGAAAAAAGAAGAAGATGAAAAACCCGACGAGAAAATAAATAATACCAGAGTAATTGCATTCAGCATTTTAACACTGGGTTGTTTTTTGCTTTCCGGGTTTGGTTTTAAAAATTCTTTGAATTTTATTTTTAATTTTTCAATACTTGGTTTATCAATTACAATCGATTTCTTTTTTACACTTACAATTATTTTGTTTGTCCTTACAATTTTTGAATACTTAAGAAGAAGACCTTATCATCCATTCAGAGATAAACGATTTACATTTTTTATTTTTGTTCTTATTCCTGTGCAGACATTATTTGCACATAATTGGCTTACTCTTCCATATTATTTA
>PFGS01000202.1 GCA_002783525.1 Ignavibacteriales bacterium CG12_big_fil_rev_8_21_14_0_65_30_8
TATTGTTGTAAATTTATTTTTTCTGCCCGGTCAATCTACACAATCACAGAGAGACAGTATAATTCAGAATTCTGGTAATGTAATTCCTCAACAACCGGCGTTACCTCAAACACAAAATCCGGTACCAACTACAACAGACAAACCACCGGTAAAAAAATAAATATAATTTTTTTATAAAGCCTTGAAGTGTAATATTTCAAGGCTTTTTTTCTTTTCAAAATATTATTAGGGATTTTATGAAAAAAAAGGATAATGTTGTTAAAGCATATCAGAATGATAATTTCTTGAATTCTTCTGACGGAAGAATTGTCAGAATGCTTTCTGAATTTCTTGAACCTCAAAGCAGATTTAGAAAACAAAAAATTGTAGATACAATTGTTTTTTTTGGTTCGGCAAGACTTAAATCTAAAAAAGATGCAGCAACTGAATTAAATAAATTTAAATCTATGGATGCAAATGGTGACCCTGATTTTGCAGAAAAATTAAGAGTAGCTCAGCATCATTTAAAAATGTCAAAGTATTATGAAGATGCCGTTCAGCTTTCAAAAAAATTAACCGAATGGTCGCTTAATTTAAAAACTAAAGCCAATAGATTTACAATTTGCACAGGTGGTGGTCCGGGAATAATGGAAGCAGCTAATAAAGGAGCTAAATTGGCCGGCGGTAAAAGTATAGGGCTAAATATCAGTATTCCATTTGAGCAATTTGTAAATAGATTTGTACACAAATCTCTCAGCTTTGAATTTCATTACTTTTTTATGAGAAAATTTTGGTTTGCTTATCTGGCAAAAACTTTGGTTGTGTTTCCAGGTGGGTTTGGAACTATGGATGAATTTTTTGAAATTCTAACCTTGATACAGACAGGAAAAATTAAAAAGAAAATGTTGCTGATTGTTTATAATGAAAATTATTGGAGATCGATTATTAATTTTGAAGGTCTTATTGAAAATGGTGTTATCAATCAAAAGGATATGGATTATATAACTTTTTGTGATAATGTTGATGATACTTTCAAAACAATAACAAAATATTTAGACTCATATCATTTAGTTTCTAAATGGAAAGAGGAGGTAGAACCAAAACTTCATTTAACATGAAAAAAGCCCCTAAAAAGGGGCTTAATAATTAGTATCTGTTTCTCGTGCGTTTTGCACGTCTTGCAGCTTTAATTTTCTCTTGTCTTTTTTCTATTGAAGGTTTTACAAAAAAAGTTCTTTTTTTGAATTCTTTCAATACACCTGATCTTTCATATTTTTTCTTAAATCTGCGTAATGCTTTGTCTATAGATTCAGTTTCACCAACTGTAATGCCTACCAAACTAATTCACCTCTCTTTTACGGTAATTTAATTGTTTATTGATTCTATTAATTTTTTTAATCCCGATTTTTGAAAATCTACTGAAATAGAGTTATGTCCATTTGACATAATTTCTTTTGATAATACTTTACCAAAGTCATTCCAACCTTCGTGGAAAATTGTATCTCCAATAGAATAAGTTTTTTTGGGAGAATAACTTGTGCATTCTTCCTCTTCAATACCTTCTAACGAAACTTTAGTAGCTTTTACATCTTCCACTAAGTCTATTATCATTGTTTGTTTGCACTTTTTGCATTTAGCCCATCTTTTATTTTCTTCTTCGGTATTTACAACATCCCCGGCAAGTTCCATTTTTGTAAGTGTATTACAGACAGAACAAAATGCTTCAACATTTTTTAATCTAGCCATGGTTAATCATTCCTTAAAATTATCGGACTTTAAATATATTAAAGAAAATGACTTAAATCAATGATTTTTGGCTTAATATATAGATGGTTGCTTGTAAAATGTGTTAGCTACTTTCAATTGGTATTTTTCAGGTAAATGCTCTTCAGGTAAGTTTGAGATCAATGCGCAGATATTATTGTTAACTTTCGTCATAATTGTTAACAAATTGCCCAAATAAACTCTATATTGATTTCCGTTTTGCAAAAATTGATAAAGATCAGTGTTAATAAATAACTTAGGATTATTTTTAAAGTAATTTTCATCTACTTGTAAAATATATAAGTAATGTCCTTCTTTGTCTTTGTAAATATGATTTGCAAAATTAACACCATTATAATTGGTAACAATTCCTCCAACCAAGGTGCAATTAGTAACAAGGGAAACATTTGTTGGATAGTTAACACCATTTGTTCTAAAAAATCTTTGAACTTCTAGTGGATTATTTGACAAGATCTGAATAGGCATTTTCCCGGAAACTATGTTTTGATAGTTATCAACTGCTTGTGTAAACATATTTTGAGCTTGGCTTCCTTCCAACGAAATTGGCTGATTATTATTTAAAAGTGGTCCATTTATAATTAATAATGCAAAGGCAATAAAAATAACAGCAAATGTAGAAAAAGCTAAAAATTGTTTCTTTTGAAGTATAGTAGATCTGCTTAAAAAATTAGATTTCTTATCATTTAAAGTGATCTTATTAAGTATTTCATCTTTTTGGGTTACTGATAGTTCTGAAGGGACAACTTTTTCTTTAATTGTCTTTTTTAATAAAGAATGTATAGCATATTCAAAACTTACTTCTTTATTATTTTTAATTTTTTCTTTTATTTCATTTTGTTTTTTAGTGTCTTTAATCTCTCCGTCAATAAAAGAAGAGATATCTTCGTTATAAAACTTATTTTCCATTTATATTCCTTGCTTTAATTTTTATTTGTATAACCTTGACGTGATGCATATTTGTATAATTTTGTAAATAATATTTTTCTAGCTCTGTGTAAGCGTGATCTAACAGTTCCAATAGGTGATTCAGTAATTTCTGCAATTTCTTCATAGGAAAATCCTTCAATATCGCACAAAACAATTACTGTCTTAAATTCATCTGATAAATCTGCAATTGCATCTGTAATTTCATCACCCAAAAGATTATTAAATATTTCCTCTTCCAGGTGGTTATTGCTTACAAATGATGCTTTAATTTCTTCGTAAAAATTGTCAATATTGTCAAAATCTACTTGTTTTGGCTGTTTTGTTATCTTCCTGTAATCATTTATAAAAGTATTCTTCATTATTCGAAACAACCAAGCCTTACAATTAGTTCCCTTCTCAAATTTATCAAAAAACCTAAAAGCTTTTATGTATGTTTCCTGAACCAGATCTTGCGCACCATCCCTATCATTTGTAAGACTAACAGCAAAATTATAAAGAGCATTCATATGAGGTTCAGCCTCTGATTTGAAGGAAGCATACAACTGCTCGTCGTCATTTAGTACAGAAAGTAAAATAGGGATCATTATTTTAAAATCTCACTATACTTAGTGAAAAACAACACCATTAATATTCTTATAGTTCCTGTTCTTTAGATCAATTACAAAGCCGTTAATAACTACAAAATATATTTTGTCTTTTTTACGAATAACAAAATCTGCAGGATTGTTGATCTTTATATTGTTTACTTTATTCTTATTTCTTATTGAAAAAACATTCAACGGAAAATTCACAAAATCTTTTTTGTCGGTATCTTTTGCAATTATATTCGTATAGCCTTTGCTAATTAGTTTATCAATATCTGATTTATTGATATCACCAACTTTGTTAAAAACTTTTTTGTATGTCTTTCCGGGGAATATCTCAAATCCTTTCAAATCCATTTCTGAGTAGCCATAAAAAGTGGAAAGATCTCCAATTCCTACAATTTCTGATTTGAAATAAAAATTCTTTTCTTTATCAGTATTATTTTCTTCAATTTTAATTCCGATATCACCAATAAAAGATTTGCCCTTCGCATTAAATTTTAGATTTCTTAAAATTATATCGTATAATCTTTCCTGGTTAAAAGGAATTTCATCATATAATCTCAAATCAACTTCTCTGAAACTTTTGTCTGCAATAAGATAAAGGCCAGAAAGAATGCTTATGTAATTCATTTTTCTAATGTATTGTTTTTCAACATCATCTTTTCTTCCACCTGACTCTATTAAAATTGTGCTGCTGCCCAAACTTTGAAACATATCACCATAAGCTCTAGGTTCAAATTCATCTGAATAACGGGCAACACAATTAGGGATATATTTTGAAAGAACTTTGTACATGGCTACAATAATTTTCATTGAATTTTTTCTAACTGTGTTTAGAGATTTTTCTTCATTAAAAGCAGGTGCTAAAAAAGAAATTGTTGCCGGATTTTTTGTATAACCTGCAGAATACCAAATTCCCTGATCGTGCAAATTAAAAGAGAAGGTTGGTTTTATCTTTTTAAAAGTATCCATCAGTATTTTGCCTTCAGGTGTTTGAAGAGCGACAGCATCTCTGTTTATATCAATATTATAAATATTTTCTCTTTGGAATAATTCAGTTCCATCAGGATTTACCATAGGAATGAAAAACAATTTTAAATTCTTTAATAAAAATTCTTTTATATCTTTTTGCGTATTTGAATCTTCAAAAAAATTAAATATGTCAAACAAAGCCATTGTTGCTGTAGATTCATTGCCGTGCATTTGTGACCAAAGAAAAACTTTTGTCTTACCTGTGCCTAATGTTACCAGTTCAATTTCTCTACCTTGGGCAGATTTGCCTACTTTTTTAAATTTGAATTTTTTATTAGCTCTAAATTTACTTAGAATCTTACACATATCTGAATGTTTAAACCTTCTTTGAGTAATTCTCTTTTCTTTAAAAAAATCATACTCATTATAAAAACTTTCAGCTATGGCATTAATTTTATTCATCTATTTTTTATAAATTAAGTTATAAGAACAATTAAATATAATGCTATACATTAAATATTTCTAATTATTAAAAATTTTAGGTTTTTTATGGCAACAGAAAAATTAAAAATTGGTTCTTCATTACCTGAATTTAACTTAATCGGAATTGATAAAAAACACTACTCAAACGATTATTTTACCGATTATAAAATTTTGGTTGTGATTTTTAGTTGTAATCATTGTCCCTATGTTCAAGCATATGAAGAAAGAATGAAATCCCTAGTTAATGATTATACCCAAAAAGGTGTTGGTATAATTGCAATTAATTCTAATGATGCAGAAAATTATCCCGATGATTCTTTTGAAAATATGCAGAAGAGAGCAAATGAAAGAAAATTCAATTTCATTTATTTAAGAGATGAAACACAAATTACAGCAAAAGATTTTGGTGCTACACACACTCCCGAAATTTTTGTTTTTGATTCCGAGAGAAAATTAAGATATCACGGAAAAATTGATGACAATTGGCAGAAAGAAGATAAAGTGGAAAACAAATATCTTAGAGATGCTTTAGATGCATTGCTTGCAGGTAAAGAAATCCCTGTTCCGGAAACTTTTTCTATTGGTTGTACAATAAAATGGAAAAAATAAAAAACCCAATGTTTAATGAACATTGGGTTTTTTATAAATTTTATTTAAGATATATATTAATACATAAATCCAATATTAATTGCCAAGAAAATTCCATCCAGATTTTTTCTGTATTTACCAAACAAACCTTCAACACCTTCATCAAATAAACGGATAAAATAATATCTAACATTTAATCCAATTAAATTAGATTTATCTATACCAAAATTTGCTCCAAATCCAATATATCCACCAAGAGCATATTTTGATTGTGCGTCACCAAAAGCTTTAAAAAATTCTTTATTATTAGGAGTTGTAACAACCAATGTAGGACCAACACCAAAATTTATATACGGTCTAAGATTATCATAAATTTCATCCGTAAAAAGTCTGTACTGTAAACCGAAATTTAATGGTACAACAAACACACGATTTAATTTAAAAAGTGTAAAGGGTTGTAATGTAAATGGATCAATTCTAACTACTTCCTGGTCATCCTTTGATTCAGAAATTGAAATGTCAGTAAAAAATGTAAATTTTCTGGAAAGACTGTGCCTGTAAAATCCACCAAAACCAATTCCACCTTCGCTAAATACTATATCAACACCCACGGAATTATCAGGAAATTCTACAGGTGGCTTTTCAGGTGCTAATTTACCAATACCTTGGGCATTTGTATTAAGGAATGGAATTAGTAATATTAGAATAATAATTAACTTTTTCATATTCTTTGTTATTTTTATTTATAAAAATAATTAATATTTAATAAATATCAACAGAAAAATGCTCCCAATTGAAATAGATAATAATAAATTGAACGATTCGAAATATTGGGATAAGAAATATACTTCAAACAACACTAATTGGGACATGAAAAGTTCCACTCCCGTTTTTAAAGAATTATTAAGCAAAAGTGAATTTATTTCTCCCTGTAGATTGCTAATTACCGGTTCCGGAAAGGGTTATGATGCAATTGAAGCAGCTAAATTGAACTATGATGTTACTACTGTTGATTTTTCATCTGAAGCAAACAAAATAGCTAAAGAAATAGCCGGAGATTTATCTAATAAAATAAATTACTTACAAACAGATATATTTGATCTGAATAAAACCCATAAGAATTATTTTGATGCAATTTATGAATACACAACTTTTTGTGCTATCGATCCCAAAAGAAGAAAAGAATATGTAAATGTTCTTTCAGATGTATTAAAGAGCGGAGGCAAACTAGTTGCACTATTATTTCCTGTAGACGGTAGAGGTGGCGGGCCGCCCTTTAATATAGATATAATTGAATTTTATAAATTGCTGTCAAAAAAATATATATTGGAATTTTCTACTTTTAAAATAAATTCGATCAAACCCAGAGCAGGGAAAGAAGTTTTACAAATATATAAAAAGAGATAATATGCCATTAAATCTGGAGCTCAAATTAAAATTAGATACACATGAAAATGTTGAATCGATTTTGAAAAAAAATAATGTTTGCGTAAGTGAGGTAATAGATCAAAAAGATGTTTACTATTTTGTTAAAAACGGATTGTTAAAATTAAGAATTGAAGGAGAAAAAAATACATTAATAAAATATTTAAGGGATGAATCCGGAAACGACAGGTGGTCAAACTATAAAATAATACAACTTACAAATGGAAATGCAGAGAAATTTTTATCTGAATTATTTACAACAGAAACAATTGTAAAAAAGATAAGAAAATTATACTGGTTGCTAAACACAAGAATACACATTGATGTTGTTGAATCATTGGGGAATTTTTTAGAACTTGAGACAATTGTAACAGGCAAAAGAGAAGAAGCAATCGGAAGATTTAATAAAGTAATTGAAATAATGAATTTGGACGTAAGAAAACAATTTAAATGCTCATATAGAGATCTAATGTTGCAAAAACAAAATGATACTAACTAAATCCAAGAACAAAAAAATAAATATCAATAAAGAAATTGATAGAAGAATAAAAAATGGTAAAATTTCTAATCTTCTATTAGTTGTTCCGACAAACAGAAAAGTAAGACATTTTAAAAAAGAAATAATTTCAAACTCACCTAATAATTCTACAAAAAATATTTTTATTGAAACAATAAGTACATTTTCAACAAAAATTATTGAAAGAAATGATGAATTTAATAATTTGGAATTAAGTGAGCCGGCAACGTATATTTTATTGGAGCAGGCATTTAATGAAATAAAACCGGAATATTTTTCAAGTTATAAAAACAATATTCCCACCGGTACACTTCAGTAAATAAAAAATGTAATATCAGAAT
>PFGS01000260.1 GCA_002783525.1 Ignavibacteriales bacterium CG12_big_fil_rev_8_21_14_0_65_30_8
TTCCAATTCAAGGAAGGGAAATCTCCCTTGCAAATAGAAGTACTTTACTCGGATATTTTGAAGAATTGAAATAAATTTCAATTTCTTTTATTAATATCTTTAATAAATTTAATAACACCACTCATATAATTTTCTTGGTCATCCCACATTGATAAATGGCTTCCGTTGGGGCAAAATAAAAATTTTCCGTTTTGTACTAACTCACTAATCTCTTTCATATCATCAGGATTCATAGTATCATATTTAGCTCCAATCGATAGAGTAGGGATGTATATATTTTTTAATCTGCTTGTAATTGTCCATCCTTTTAGATTACCACCGGGGACAAATTCACTTGGGCCCTGCATAAATTCATATACATATTGATTAGCATGTTTAAAACTTCTCAGCACAGGTTCAGGCCAATATTTCATTCTGAGAATATGTTGGTTATAATATTCATTAAAAACTAAATCTAAGTAAATGGGATTTTGAAAATCTTTTTTATTTTCAAAATTTTTTAAAGAGTCTAATAGAGTTGGGCGTAATTGATTTCTTAATTTATTGTTATACTCTACATACTTATCAAAACTAGATGTCATATTTGAGATTATTAATCCTTTTAAGTTTTCCTGATATTTAATTGCATATTCCATTGCTAATAATCCACCCCAAGAATTACCAAGTAAAAAGAAATTATCTTTATTAAGTCCTAGAACTTTTCGTACTTGTTCTACTTCTTCAACAAATCTATCTAGTACCCAGAGACTATCATTATTGGGTTGATCAGAATAATACGAACCAAGTTGATCATACTCATAAAATTCAATATTGGCTTTTGGGAAAAAGCTTTCAAAACATTCCATATATTCGTGGGTAAAAGCCGGCCCTCCGTGAAGAAGTAGTACTTTTATAGGACTGTTTCCGAATCGTTTCGTCCATACTTTATATCCTTCTTTCAAAGTAATCATTTGAACTCCACCTGCTTGATAATTACCAGGTGTTTTAAAATTTAGATATTCATTTTTATTATTTTCTTCACTACAAGAAATTAGAATTATAGAAAAAGATAAAATGATAATCAAAAAAAATAATTGAATTTGCTGTTTCATTTTTATCCTCATAAATTATTTAATGCATTATATCTTCATCTGCAGAAGGTCCGTATATTGCCGGTACAGGAATATCATTCAATCTTAAATAAACTCCTAACTGAGCATTGTGATGAATCAAATGGTGAAGCACAAATGTACGAACAACAGAAATTTTTGGCATTGTGAAAAGTACTTGTCCTTGATTCAACAAACTCCAATTTTCATCTAATTTTTCATCCGGTGTACTTTCCAGACATTTTTTAGCTGATTCAAAACTTCTATCAAACAATTCTATTAATTCTTTTTGATTTGAAGCTTTTGGTGATTGTACTCTTTCTCCATCTACCGGGTGCATGTCAAATTTATCACTATCTAGAGACATATTTATCCAGGTTTGCAGGTTTGCAATATGGGTAGCTAAATCACCCATTGAAAAAGATTTTTCGTGAGGTTTCCAACTAAACTTATCATCCGGTACTCTTTCAATAGTTTTTCTTGCATTTTTTGCTATTTGATCATACTGCATTTTTATTGATTGAATTCTTTTCATTTGTACTCCATTATTTGGGAAATATTTATGTATATGTTAGTTTAAAAATCTACTTTTTATCTCGGAAGAGGGAAGCATACAACTGTCTTTTTTTCCAAACCATTTATATCTGTTTCTGGAAATATATAGATATATAAAATCTCTTAAGAATTTTGGTATTATTATAAATATGTAAAATAATTTCCAAAAAGAATTTAATTCTTTTGAGATCAATAGTGCTGCAGTACTTTTTGTATAGATGGTATTATCTTTTAATAATACTAAAGTATCAAAATTTTTACTAGAATAATTATGCTTAATTAGTAATTCTTTCCCAATATCGCTTTGAAAAGCAGCAAACTTAAATTTATTTCTTTTATCTCTTTTTAAAATAAAATTTACAGAAGAATTACAAAGATTACATACCCCGTCAAAGAAAATAATCATCAAAGTTTTTCCAAAAATATGGTTTCAGGTTCACCAATTACGCCGGCTTCTTCATTAGCTAATTCTTTTTCGGGAGCAAATAAGAATGATTTAGTTTTTTCAATATCATCAACTTTAAATATCATAATTACATCATTATAGTCTTTTTTATCTTGGAATAATTGAATTTCTGTTAATCCAATATCTTCATATGTTCCTAAGCTTAATTTGAATGAATTATACCATTTATTGAAATCGCTAACTGTATGTCTAATATATAAATAAGCCATATAATTACACTTATTAATGAAATTATTTTAGAATTATTCAGGCCATTTTGATTCAGGTTTTCCGGACCAAAGCCATATAATATAGTCTACTTTAGGCGGAGCACAGTCAAATTCTCTCAATCTTATATTAAGCTGCCATCTGTGATAAGTACTATGTAAACATACCTGGAGCATAGTATTGAATGTTGAAATATTCTCAGGTTTTTGGCTTATTTGTTTTTCTACGTATTTTGACCAAGGAATGTCTGCAGTATTAGAAATATTATTTTCGTCTATGTTTGAGATATAATTCATAATGTTTTTATAATTATTTCTTTTCCAATCTGATATACTCTTAAAACTTTCAAATTCATCTATTTTAGGATATTCAACCTTTACATTTTTCCATATTCCTAAAAATGCAAATTGTACCAAATGTATATGATAAATCAATTCTTTTATCTTTTCATCTTTTTCAACTTTATGATTGTTATCAAAAATTATATTCCATACTTCTGCATCTGCCCAAAACATATGATCAAAAAGATTTTTTAATAATTGTGTTGAATTCATTTTATCTCATGTCCAAATGGTGTTATTGCTAATGAGGCTAATTTAAAGTGTTGTTTGGCAAAAGGAATTCCAATAATTGTAATTGCTAAAATAAGAGCAAAGATCATATGTGTTGCTGCTATCCAAATTCCACCTAAAAAGATCCAAAGAATATTCATAAATGTTGAAAGACATCCAATTGCTGTTGGTTTAGAAACAACATCTTGTCCAAATGGAAGTAAGGCAAGTATTGCTAATTTGAAACACTGAACCCCGAATGGTATACCGACAATGGTTAAACAAAGGAGCAATCCGCTAACCATGTATTCCAGGCTAATAATTAAACCTCCAAATATTAACCACAATATGTTACCGATTATGCTCAATGTTTTTTCTTCATATATCTTACGGATTCAGTTATTAGCTTTTGAAGTATTTTCAAATCAATGTCATCCAGATCTTTTATATATAAACAAGATCTCCCGGTTTTATATTTTCCTAATTTTTCCATTAATTCTGAATATCTAGAAAAACCAGCCATTATATAAATTGTAAGATTTTGTTTCCTTGGAGAGAAACCACTTATAAAAAAATCTCCTTCCCTTCCACTTTCATATTTGTAATGGTAATTGCCAAATCCAACAATAGATGGGCCCCACATTTTTGGTTCTTCTTTTGTAATCTTTTTCATTAATTCCAGGACAGTAAAACAATCCTTAAGTCTTTTACCTGAAGCAGCTTTTTTCAAAAATGTTTCAACACTTTTTGTATTTATTTTTGTTTTTAATTCAGCCAATTAATCACCTTAAATTAATCTGAATCTTATTCTTAATATTCCGCTGTCATAATTTGTTGAAATTATTTTAAATTCTCCAATTTCATTAGTGTTTTTAACATGGTTGCCAATGCACGGGCAAGAATCATAATCACCAATATGAATTATTCTAATTTCTTCACCTGCATCTTCCGGAAGTTTATCCAAATTAAATTTCTTTATAGCTTCTTCTTTATTAAAAAAATCTTCACGTACTTCAAGACCGGATTTAATTACTTCATTAACTTTTGTTTCAATTTTATCAACTTCGCTTGAATTTATATCTCTTTCAAAATGGTAGTCAACTTTTGATTTTTTCTTTTCAATATGAGCACTAAAGGAACGACCACAATTGAACATTCTAACCATAGTTTGGTTTAAAATATGTTCTGTTGAATGCATCTTAGGATCGTATTGTTTCATAAAATTAAGTTTTAATTTCTCTGTTTCTATCGATCCAATAACCCCAAATAATTATTAACCATTGAGCAAATCCTATATAAGCAATCGGTTCAGCTGAAGGGGGAGGTGGTCCAAATAAATTACTTAAATATATTATAGTTAGAAATATAACTAACGACCACAGACTCCAAATACCTATTTTATTCTTTGCTTTAGTAAACTTAAAATAAATATAAACTCCAACTAAAAATATAAGTCCTTCAATTACAATAGTACCAATCAAAGAATTCCATAAACCTAATCCCACTTTAATATCTGACCAAGGGAAAAGAAGAAGGTCTGGTCTGTGAGTAAAGAGATCAAATATCCAATGACTAAGGACTAAAAGACCTAGCCAAATAGAAATCTTTAAATCCTTTTTTATTAAATAATAAATAACTGCGAATAATATTGCCCAAATTAAAACACCAAATAAACTATGTGAATACGGATAACTAATAAAATTTAAAGGTGTAACAACAGTATTACCGGGATCAATTTGAACCTTTTCAATTCCTAGTAATAAAAAGATAGGCCATAATAAATCAATAAATTGAGATGCTAAGAAAAGTGTACCTAAAGAAGGGGCTGTTGTTGGTTTTTTAGCCGCAAAACCTACACCAAAATGTCCTATAAACATAAAATTAATTCCGTTGTAAAAAACATTATTTAAAATTAATTAAATTATCATATATTTTTTTAGAGAATGGGCATGCTTTTCTTTCTAATCTATCAATATGTATTCCCAATAATTCACAATTAGAAATTTCTTCATTAGTTTCTGTATTGTACATAAAATGTATAAACTTTATTGATTTTTTTCCAAACTCTAAAACTTTAGATTTAATATTTAAACAATCACCTGATAGAGCTTCCTTTTTATAAGTTATTTTTTGTTCTACTGCTACCATACCTTTATTTTTAGTTCTCATATAGGATGAAGTAATTCCCAAATTTGTAAAAAGATTCCAAGTTGCTTCGTCAAATTTTGCAACATAATATTGGACATTCATATGTCCCATGTGGTCAATTTGAGAGGGATACACTGTCCCCCTGTAAGTTTCAATCATAATTTATAATTCATGTATACAAAAAATAAAAAACTGTCAGCAATAAACTGACAGTTGAAAGTTTTTTACCACAACCAACCAAATACTCCGGCTGTTAATAATCCATAAATTAAACCATCAAAAGTGGAAAGAAAAACATATCGAAATGAATAACCAAACCAAATAAAACCTTGCCAGGTAGCAAGAGCATATCCAATAAAAGCAGTACATCCAACAAATCTAAATATTTGAAGATAAGTACCGCCAGCTGGTAATGCATGAGAGGCAATATATGCAGCAAAAATACTTACCACCAAACAATAGATAAACCATTTTACAAGAATACCACCCATTTTTGGCATTCCATTTTCAAATACATTCAGCATTGCCACAGGACCTTTGTCCATTTTTTCTACAAGTGCAGGGTCCTTCATATCTTTTGCTGTACCACTAAAAGGAAAAGAATAAGAGCCGGGAGCAATATTTAATGGACGAAGTGCATTCATCGCTCCATCTTCATCGGGTAATTTTTGAAAATCTTTTTTGTGGTAAGTGAACATCATATGAATTATAGAACTTGCAGCAAAAACAACAACTGCTGAAACCAGTATAGGGAGCCAAAGAGCTGTTAGAAAGGTCATTTGAACCTCCTAAATTTATTTTTGAAAATTTAGATCAAATTGAATTTTATCACAATAAATAGGCGTAATTATAAGGTCTCACTTAGATATAATTTAACTTAAAAAAACGAAGTCTATTTTGCAAATAAAATTATATTGTCTTAAATGAAGTTTTAAGACTAGAATCATAAAAAGATTTACCAGCAGACTCCCGGTGTTTTATGAATATATGTTTTATCATTTAATTGTTTTAAGGTAAAATCTGCAACATCTGCACGCGAAATACGAACAGACCAAATAAAATTACCAATTTTGTTGCCGTGTTTGTAATTACCTTTTGGCTTTCTGTTATTTAATACTCCTGGTCTTACAATAGTCCAATCAAGTTCACTCTTTTTGATTAATTTTTCTTGTTTTCCTTTATCCCAAAAATAAAAGTGGAGTATAACAGGTATAACAAATAATGTGTAATATAAACCCATCCTTCCAATGCTGTCACCAATTCCAAGAGAAGACACACAAATAAATCGTTTTATATTATTTTTATTCATAGCTTTAATAATATTTTTTGTTCCTTGAGATAATATTTTATTTGGTAACAAAAATCTTTTGTGTCCTAAGGAGGAAATTACTGCATCTTGTCCTTTTGTCGCATCAACCAATGATTCAATATCAAGCACATTGCCTTTTAAAACTTTTAGATTGTTATGAGTGATTTTTATTTTGGAAGGATTACGTGCAAAAGCTGTTACAGTATGATTTCTTTCTAAAGCTTGTTTTACAAGTTGTTGACCTGTACCACCTGTAGAACCGATTATTAAAATATTCATTTCATCCTTTTATGTTTATTTTAGGTTATAATCTCGTTTTAAAATTCTTAATTAAATTAGAATTTAATTTATTAATTATTGTTACCATATAAAAAAGTATATAACCGCTTATAAAAATTAAATTAAAAACTAATAAGAATATTAGCTATTTTTGAATCGTTCCATCAGTTAAAACGTTTATAATATAAATATCATTTAATCTTAGAGGAAGTTATGAAAAAATTCTTAATTCCATTATTGTTACTTATTTTATGCGTACCCTCATTTCCACAAATTAATGCAAAACTTTTCCAATATCCAGATGTATCTCAAACACAAATTACTTTTGTTTATGCTGGTGATATTTGGGTTGTATCAAAACTAGGAGGAACGGCTCAAAGAATTAGTTCTCCTAAAGGTATTGAATCGTTCCCAAAATTTTCTCCCGACGGAAAAACAATTGCATTTACTGGAAATTACAATGGAAATAATGATATTTATACTATTCCTATCTACGGAGGAATTCCTTCTCGGGTAACAAATCATCCGTCTACTGAAAGAATGCTGGCTTGGTATCCAAAGGGAGATGATTTACTCTTTGCTTCTTCTCGTGAAAGTGGTAGACAGAGATTTTATCAAATGTTTAAAATTTCTAAAGATGGAGGGTTAGCAGAAAAGCTTCCTGTTCCTTATGGTGAAATTGGTGAAATATCACCCGATGGTAACAAATTAGCTTACACAAAAAGAACAAGACTATTCAGAACATGGAAGAGATATCGTGGGGGAATGGCACCAAATATTTATGTTTTCAATTTGATTGACTTCTCTTCAAAAAATATTACTAATAACAATGCTAATAATGAATTGCCAATGTCGTCAGGAGATAATATTTATTACTTATCTGATAATGGCCCGGCAAAA
>PFGS01000129.1:0-6596 GCA_002783525.1 Ignavibacteriales bacterium CG12_big_fil_rev_8_21_14_0_65_30_8
TCAAAGCGGAAATCCACATCCAGAAAATTGATCCCGGGCCACCCACTACAATAGCCGTAGCAACACCTGCAATATTACCGTTTCCTACCATTCCTGATAAAGCAGACATAAGCGCCTGATATGGAGAAATATTACCCTCACCTGTTGTTGTCTTAGATTTTTTTAATTCCCGAAATGCTTGAGTAAATTTTCCAAATTGTATCCCCTTTAAACGAAGTGAAAAATAGACACCACTTCCAAGAATGAACACCAGCATTTGCGGACCCCAAATAAAATCAGCTATATCTTTAATCAATTTAAATAAATCCATAAATAGGCTAAGATAAAATAAAATTAAATTTATAGTTTTTTAGTTAAAAAAATGGGAACTAATAATATACGGAAAGAATAAAAAAAAGCCCGCCAAAAGACGGGCAATATTATTTTATCTTTTTCTTGATTTAGCTTTCTTTTTAGGTGCAGCTTTTTTCTGACTAGGGAAAACAACATCTGCTGCAGTTTTAGAAACTTTAAATTTTAATACCTTTTTAGCTGGTATTACCATTGTAGCTCCTGTTGCAGGATTTCTACCTATTCTTTTTTTTCTGTTTGCAACTTGTAATTTTCCTAAGCCTGGAAGTACAAAAGAATTTTTAGCTTCTTTGTATGCCAAAGTAGTAAGTTCGTTTAAAAATTCACCAGCTATTTTTTTTGTGGTGTTTGTTTTTTTAGAAAGGTGAGATAAGATTTCCCCCTTTGTCATTGGTCTTGATGCCATTTTATGATCCTCTTAATTAATGTGAAAGTTTATTACGTTTGAAAAATATATAATTAAAAATTAAAAACAAACTATGTTTAGTCATCTTTTTATTTGTCTACATTCTAAGTGTTTGTTATATTTTTGTATGAACAAAATTACCGTTTTATTTTTAGGAGTGATATTTTTTTGTGCAGCCTCTACTGCTTTCTCAATATCCATTAAATCATTTCAGGATTCTTTAAATACAAAAAATATAAACGATAGTACTGCTATAATTGATACATTAGTTCCCCTCCATACTTCTTTAATTGATGAAAACAGTTTTGTTATTACTAATAAGAATATCAATAAAATTGACTATAGATACTTGGGTGATATTTTAAATAAATCTTCTTTTAACTATACACTTAACTTTGGATTTGTTGGTCAGCCAAACATCCCTATATTATATGGTGTTGGGTACAATGGGATAAGTTTTTTGCAAGATGGAATATTAATAAACAACAGATATTCTAATTTTGCTGACTTAAATGATGTCCAATCAGAAATATTGGATTCTGTAGAAATAATAAATTATCCCAGAGGATTTCTTTACAGTTCAACAAACAATCTTGTTAGTGTAAATTTAATAAGTAAAGATTTTGTTTCACCTGTACCATATTCAAAAATTAAATATTATCAAGGACCTGACGGAGAAGCTTTGGCTGATGTTTATTTTAATTCTATGATATCGAACAAAGTTAATTTTTCATTAGATATTACAAACCGTAAAATGGACGATAAATACTTTAACACTAACTTTAGCTATTGGCAGGGAACATTCAAGATCAAATATTTAGCTTCAAATAGTTTAAATGTAGTTGCTTCTTATAATATTGAGAAATCAATAGTGGGAATGAATGGCGGAGTAGATATTGACAGCATTAAAATAATTACTCAAAATACAGACAGTTTGCTCTATGATAATGTTTTTGCACCAGTCAATTTTGTTGATAGAAGTAAAGAATTCAGATTACAAAATTTTAATCTAAAGTTCTTGTATAAATTTTCAGATAACTTAAAAAGTACCCTATCTGCTTATTATAGATTCAGCAATGAAAGAATTGTCCAAACAAATGATTTGCCATTGCTAAATTCAACAAACAATGAAAAACTTTATGGGTTTATTTTAAATAATAAATATGAAAATGATTTATTTAATTTAAATCTAATTTCAGGCTATGAATCAGCCGATATAAATTCAGATTCAACACAAAATTCTTTTTTTTCTAACAGATCATTTCATACGGTAAATTATTTTACTTCAGTAATTTTTTCTTCAAAAATATTCGGTAAAAATATTGTACCCTCGGTGTTTTATAAATATCAGTATACAGGTACAAATAACTTCAATAAATCCAGAAATGGATATGGGGCAGATCTTACATTAATTTTTAATAAAAATACAAATTTATATATAGGTCTTTCTTCTGTTAAAAATGATTTCACTAACACCTTTGCAAAAAACTACGAAGGAAGAATAAATTATAAATATGATAATTTTAACATTAGTGGAGGATATTTTTTCAGAAAAGATTATTATCAGCCTTTAAATATTTATACAACAAATATGTTTTATAATGAACAACAATCTTTAAAGGGTGTTTCTTTAATTTTTGATTTTTCTTTAGGCGATTTTATTATTGAAAGCAATGGAGAGTTTTATTCTACATCAAATTCCACAAATGATAACTTATGGGTTGTTCCTAAACAAATTATTACAGCAGGGTTATATTATTATAGTTATTTGTTTAATGATAATATGTTATTAAAGGCCGGAGTTTTATTTACTCATAACGGAATTAGAAATATAGATTATAATAATTTAACAACAGATACAGTGCCTTCATTTAGCAGAATTGATCTTACTATTTCCGGAATTATACAAAAAGTTGCTACTATTTATTTTACTTGGGAGAACCTGACAAATAAAAAATATTTTATTGTTCCATTTTACCCAATGCCGGAAAGGAATATACGGTTTGGTATATCTTGGGAATTATTTAACTGATTTTATTTAAGCAAAAATTAAAATGCTTATAACAGATAAAAAAAATATTCTCCTTTATGTTTTTATAGCTGGGCTGGTTACGGAATTATATTACATCGCATTCCTGATTTTCAGTGACAAGGACATACCACTTTATATGTTCATTTATCTTGAAACTTTTTTGATTATGATGTTAAGTTTTTACTTTGTAAAAAATTTGAAAGAGCCATCTACTGAAAAAGAGAAAAAATCTAAACAAAATTCGCTTCTTGGTTTTATTTCAAAAATTACTAAAATTAAAGACACAGAATTATTAAAGCTGCCTCTGGTAATAATCGGTTTTGGTTTAATATTCAGATTAACTTTGTTCCCTGCTGTTCCAACAACTTCAGATGATGTCTATAGATATTTGTGGGAAGGAAAAATATTAACAGAAGGTCATAATCCCTTTACTACTGCTCCTAATGATTCATCCTTAATGCCTTTAAGAGATGGTAATTATTATAAAGTTACCTATAAAGATATCCCTGCAATTTATCCACCTTTTTCACAGGTTGTTTTTGCTTTAGGTTCTTTTATAAAATATAATAGTGTAACGGCATTAAAGCTTTTATATTTTTTATGTGAATTAATTACGCTTTTCTTTCTTTTAAAACTGCTTTACCTTAAAAAGAAAAATCTAAATTATATTATTTTATATTCCTGGCTTCCATTATGCACAATGGAATATTTTATAAATGCACATTTAGATCCTATTGGAATAATGTTTATGGTAGTGTTTATTTATTTTACTGAAAAAGACAGACATATTCTTTCGGCAATATCATTCTCTTTTGCAGTATTATCAAAATTATATCCGGTTATTTTATTTCCGATCATAATTAAAAAATTTGGATTAAAAAGATCATTCATTTTTTTATTATTATCCGTTGTTCTTATAACTACAATTTATTTACCGTTCTTAAATTGGAATTTTTCTACTTTTTCAGCACTAAGCAATTATCTTTCAAATTGGGAATTTAACGGTCCGATTTATAATTTATTGAAATATATTCTTAATGATGGAGACTTTGTAAAAATAATTTGTGCCTCGGCATTTATAGCTAGTGTAGGTGTTATTTCAACATTTTATAAAAATTTTACTAAAGCAGCTTATGGAATATTTATCTGTCTGATTATCTTTAGCGTTACTTTATATCCATGGTATTTGGGATGGATTGCAGCATTAAATCCGGTGTTTGCTTTTTACTCGGTAACAAGTTTATTGTTCACAATAAATTTTACAAACTTTACTCCTCTTGCTCCGGTTTGGAAGGAATATACGTTGGTATTACTAATACAATATATACCGTTTTTTATTTTTCTGGTTTTAGATATATTCTGGCTAAGGAATAAAAAGAAAAAAGAACCAAAAGAAATTATATCTGTAAATTTTTAAAGACTTAATTTATCTTTAAACTTTGAAGCCTGCCTTCTTGAAACTTCAATTTTGTGATCGCCTTTTAATTTAACAAGCAATCCGCCGTTAAGCCAAGGTTCAATGTTTAATATCCATTTAAGGTTGATAATATGTTTTCTGTTAGCTCTGAAAAAAGTTCTGTTGTCTAATCTTTCATCCAGATAATTTAATGTTCGTAATATAAGTGGTTTATTATCTTCAAAATAAAGTCTTACATAATTTCCTTCTGATTCAAACAAACGAATACTGGATAATTTAACGAACCAGCATCTTTCACCGTCTTTTACAAATATCTGATCTTCTTCTTTTAAAACACTGCCCAATTGTTCTTCCATTGATTCTTGATTTCTCAATAAAATTTTATTTATTGTTTCCTCAAGTCTTTGTGGTTCAATTGGTTTTAGGAGATAATCAAGTGCATTATATTCAAAAGCTTTTAGTGCATATTCATCATAAGCAGTGGTAAAAATTACAGTAGGAACTGTATCCAAACTTTCCAAAAGATCAAATCCGTTTTTACCTGGCATTTGTATATCTAAAAAAATTAGTTCAGGTTTTAACTCTTCAATTTTCTTGACTGCCTCCTCAACATTTTTTGCTTCACCAATTATTTCAATATTTTTATGCGGTGTTAATAATCTGCGTAGCTCAACTCGAGCCAAGCGTTCGTCATCGATAATTATTGCTTTCATTTTTTATCTCCTTCAATTGGAATTACTATCTTTGCTAAAACTATTTCTTCAGTTTCATTTTCAATTGTAAATTTTGCTTTATCACCATAAATAAGGTTTAATCTGTGTTTAGTATTTTTTATACCAAATCCTTTTGATCTTTTTAATGCTTCATCTTCAAAATATCCTGTGTTCCTAATTTCTATTATTAGATTTGAATTTGTTAAGTTTGTACTTATATGTATTTCCCCACCGTGCTCTCTGTTTGATAATCCGTGTTTAATCCCATTTTCAACTAACGTTTGAATCATCATCGGAGGAATTTCTATTTTATTTGTTGCTTCATCAACATCAATTTTATATTTAAGTCTTTCTTCATATCTGATCGATTCTAATTTTAGATAATCGTTTACAGTTAAAATTTCATCTGCTAAAGAAACTGTTTCTATGTGTTCTTTTTTTAATGAATATCTTAAAATGTTTGAAAGATAAGTAACTGCTGTTTGTGCATTTTCCGGATTTTCTCTAATCAAAGCTCTTATACTATTTAGTGCATTAAAAATAAAATGAGGATTTAATTGTGATTTTAAAGTCTTTAATTCATAATCTTTAACTGCAGCTTCCCATATCAAAGCTTCAACTTCTACTGCTTTATAGTTTTCAAAAAAGTGAACTGAAAAATAGATCAATTCCCAGACTAAAATTATTCCGGTTAAATTGAACAAACTCCAGATAATGTTGCCAATTTTCATTTCGTTAAAGTGAGTATATCCAATAAAGTATGAAATTGTTAAAATAATTAGATATAATATTGTCCCTAATACAAAAGACGATAAAATAGTTCTTGGTATAATTTTTTTTAAGGAAAGTTTGAGCCATTTTCTTTTTATTGTATAATATCTAAAGATATGAGTTAAACATACACCTGTAAAACCCATATATAAAGTAGTTGTAAATCTTTGCCACGTAAAATGTCCAAACAAAGAGATCATACTTATGTTAAAGATTACAAAAATTGACCAGCCAGTTATCTGACTTACCCAGTAAATTTTATTTCTGGAGTGTTTAGTCTTTTTAGTAAAATTATTATTTGAGTTATAACTATCTCTTATTTCATCATTATTATTCATAATTTTTTATTTCCATTTTCTCAATCAATATAATCTATAAACAGATGCTCATCAATTAATAATAAAATTAAATTAGGATTGAAATGTAGCTTAGAGGTTATTCACCGATGAAAATTTTATTGCGAACGGTTAAAAAAAATGATAAGTGGAAAAAAGAGCTATAGTTTGAGAAAGAATTAAAAATGCAAAAGCTCCGTAAATCATTAACGGAGCTTTAAAAAAATTATTTTAAAGATTTAAAATATCACTGTAAATTATATAAGCCATTAATAAAAGCAATATGGTAAAGCCGGTGTTTTGGATTACAATTTTTACTTTTATCGGAATTTCTCTCTTAATAATACCTTCAATTATTATTATGATTAAATGTCCCCCGTCCAAAACAGGAAATGGTAGAATATTTAAAATTGCAAGGCTCAGACTTAAAAGTGCTAAAAACACCAAGAAACTAGAAATGCCATCATTGGCAGATTTTGCTGCAAATTGTGCAATTTTGACCGGCCCGCCAAAGACTTTCCCGAATTCAACATCGCCATTTACAACTTTTCCGAACATATTAAAAGTTAAG
>PFGS01000129.1:6660-7557 GCA_002783525.1 Ignavibacteriales bacterium CG12_big_fil_rev_8_21_14_0_65_30_8
ATTCTACAGGGCCTGTAAACACCTGACCAATTTGAATACCAATCATTCCATCTTCACCCGGAGTAATTGCTTTGGTAAGTGTATCTTTATCTCTTAGTATCACTAAAGACAATTCTACATTTTTATTAGCATTGAATATTTTAGTTGTTTGAGTTGGGCTATACAGCTCAACTCCGTTTAATTTTAAGAATACATCGTTTTCTTTTAGTCCTGCTTTTTCGGCGGGAGAATTATCTAACACCGTTGCAACCGCAGGTTTTATTCCTGATGGAATTAAAAAATAATCTGTCTCTTCGGAAGCAGGTACTTTCTTTCTTGGAACTTTAAAATCAATTATTTCACCATTTCTTTGAACTTTAAAATCCAGATCAACACCTGCTGTGTAAATAAAAATTTGGCTTCTCAATTCACCCCAATTATTAACTTGTTTATTGTTTACAGAAATTATTTTATCGTCGGGCATAAAGCCAAGTGAATCTGCCGTAGAATTTGGAACTACATAGCCAACGGTAGTAGTTTTTGTTATTTGTTTGCCGTTAAAAAAATTAGCCCCCCAAAATATTAGTAATGCCAAAAGTAAATTCATAAGTACACCGGCAGTAATAACAATTATTTTTTGATAAGTTGGTCTTGCCCTAAATTCATAAGCTTTTGGTTCTTCACTTGCAAACTTTGTATCAAAACTTTCATCTATCATACCCGCAATTTTTACATAACCGCCAAGTGGTAGAAGGCTTAATCTGTAGTCAGTGTTACCTTCTCCGTCAAAATCTTTTGCTAATTCTCCAAAAGTAAAACCGGTTAATTTATTCCATCCGAATAATCTTTTTCCAAAACCAATTGCAAAAACATCAACTCTCATTTTAAATGCTTTGGCGGCAATAAAATGACCAAACT
>PFGS01000187.1:0-1542 GCA_002783525.1 Ignavibacteriales bacterium CG12_big_fil_rev_8_21_14_0_65_30_8
AATTTGAGATAAATCATGTAACAATTCAGTTTGAAAGTGATCGTTGTTCAGAAAAAAGATTAATTTAATTTAGTTTGTATAAATTAAATTAATTCTACAACTTTAAGTTTAATAATCTTTTAAATATTCAACATATACATTATTAATTAATGTTTTTAAATCTAGTTAAAATTACTATAGCCACAATTGCATTACTAGCAATAATTATATTTTTAATTTTACCTATAAATCTTCCATATTCAATACAGGTACCCGGCAAAGTCTTACCACAAAAAGAATGGGTTTTAAGTAAGAGTGATAATGGAATGATCTTCACTCAGTTGATAAATAATAAAACAGGGGTAAATGAGGATTTTTTTGTCACACAATTTGAAAGAGGAGATGCAGTTAAATTTGAATTATTTAAAGATGAGAATAATTTTTCTGTTTCAAAAAATGATACGATAGGAATAATTCACTCTAATGAAATTGATGTACGTTTAGTTCAACTCCAGGGAAAATTAACAGAAACAAAAGCCTCATTAAAATCTAATTTAACAGGAAATAAAAGTTCTATTATTAAAGCAGCAAAAGAAAAACTCGCTTTTGAAATTGAAAAATCCAATGAACAGAAAAAAATTCTTGCCAGATTAAAAGAGATGTATGAAAAAAATCTTATATCAACTGAAGAATATGAAATTGCACAAAATGAATCGAACTTAAATGATATAAATATTTCAATTACCAAAGCTCAACTTGAAACCGTTCAAACAGGAGAAAAACCGGAACAGATTCAAATAATAAATTCACAAATTTTATCTATTGAAAATGAAATAAGCATATTACAAAAACGGCTTAGCAATTTTATGATAATTACACCAATATCGGGAACTGTAAACCAATTGGCAAAAAGTGATACAATTCTATTTGTAGCAGACACTAGTAGTTTTGTTATACTTATGCCGCTAAATATTAAAGAAAAAAATTATCTTGCAAATGATGTTACAATAGATCTTCAATTACCTTATAATAAAAAAACAATTGAAGCAAAATATTATGGAATGGATAATAAGGTTCAGATTTTTAACAATACTCAAGTTGTTATGATAAAAGCTATTCTAGATAAAAACAAATTAGATTTTTTACCCGGTATGTATTTACAGTGTACTTTGCATCTTGGTAAATTGTCAATTAAAGATAGAATTGATAAGATATTCCAGCGTGTTTTTTAAATTATGATATACAGAAAAGAATTTAAATATTTAGTTCCAAATGAATTGCTTACTCCAATAAGAAATGTATTAAAACCATTTATTTCATTAGATGATTTTGCAATGCAAAGGGATAAAAAAGAATACACAGTCAGAAGTATTTATTACGATACAAAATCTATGCAATATTACCTTGAAAAAATTGAAGGTTATAAAATAAGAAAGAAAATAAGGATTAGAGGATATAATAATCTTTTAGGTGAAAAAGTAGTTTTTTTAGAAATTAAAAGGAAGTATGAAAACTTTAATACGAAAAACCGTTCACCAGTGCTTTATGGTGATTTGGAGGAAC
>PFGS01000187.1:1568-7355 GCA_002783525.1 Ignavibacteriales bacterium CG12_big_fil_rev_8_21_14_0_65_30_8
TTAGTTCTTTCAAATAAAATATCTGATAAAAGAACTATAGATGGCAAAAGATTTTTTTATAATATGAACTCAAACTCATTAATGCCGACTGTATTAGTAGTTTATGACAGAGAAGCTTTTTTTGGAAAGTTAGATAGAAGCATAAGAATAACTTTTGATAAAAATCTTCGTTCAATGGGTTTCCCTAAATTAAAGGATCTATACAGAGAAGATGTTCTTGTACCAACTGAACCAAATCATTTTGTTTTGGAGTTAAAATTTAATTTAGGTTTTCCTGAATGGTTACAGAATATAGTTTCATGTTTTAATCTAAATAGAGTTGCTTTTTCTAAATATTCTAATTGTATAGATATTCAAAATAAATATGATCCGATCTTTAATGTAAATACATATAAATTTCGTAATTCAGTTTTTACTAATTAAATGAAAATGATCCTATAATAATGTTACAAGAATTTGAAAATATAATTAATTATTCTATATCTGTTGGTGATGTAATAACAAATATTCTAATTGCATTTATATGCGGTTTTATTATTTCAATATTTTACAGACTTACATATAAAGGTCCCGGGGCACAACAATCCTTTTTGAATTCACTTGTAGTTCTTACTATGATAACCTCAGTTGTAATTATGGTGATCGGTAATAATTTAGCAAGAGCATTCGGATTAGTTGGAGCAATGTCAATTATTAGATTTAGGACAGCCGTAAAAGAAACCATTGACATAATATATATTTTCTATTCTTTAGCAATAGGTATGGCAGCAGGTGTAGGTTTGCCTTATGTGGCTTTAACAAGTACAATTTTTATTGGATTTATTTTATGGATCCTTACCAAAGTAAATGTTGTATCTCCTCCAAAAAGAGGATTCCTCTTACAATTTACATATTATTCAGATCTTGGCACTGAGGATTTACCTTATCTTGATATAATTAATCAATATTGCTACGATGCAAAATTGTTAAATGTAAAATCAATTGGTTCTGAAGAGCATTTAGAACTTTCATACTATGTAAAAATTAAAAACCCAAAAATGAACTCTCAATTTGTAAAAGAATTAAAGAGTTTAGAGGGCACAAATCACGTAAATCTATATTTTGATGAAGAACAATTCTAGTTTCTTTGATAAAAATCTCCCCATTTTTTTATGTAACAGAATAATACAAAATTCGTTAAAGTGTCTCACTCCATCTAAATTAGGTAGTATATTTCGATAAGCGGTTAAAATTACCGACAAAAGTATTCGTTTTTTACTTAAAAACACGACTCCTTTTTTTTCCCTAATGGCATAAAAGTTGAACTTCTTATTAGAAAATATTTGGATCAACAATGAAAAAAACTGTAATTTTAATCATTTTTATAACATTAACATTACTTCAAAATTCACTTTTTGCTCAGAATTTAGTGATAAATGAAGTGATGGCATTAAACGCAACAACTGTCCAAGATGAAGACGGAGATTATCCAGATTGGATTGAAATTTATAATACAACAGCAACAGCTATAAATTTAAAAGGTTATGGACTATCAGATGATTCTACAAATTTTTACAGATGGGTATTTTCAGATTTAATTATTCCTGCAAATGATTATTTAATAATTTATGCATCCGGTAAAAACAGAAATGTTGCATCTTTTCCATTGCATACAAATTTTAAATTAAAATCATCCGGAACAGATATTTTTTTAACTGACTCTTTAGGCAACAGAATTGATGAAGTTTCAACTAATAGTTTGAATACAGATATTTCTTTTGGTAGGGATCCGGTTAACAATGCTGATTGGAAATATTTTAATAATCCAACTCCGGGATTGGCAAACGGAAATGATGGATTTTTATTTGTTGCACAAAAACCCCAATTCAGTATTCCTGCAGGATTTTATAATTCAAACATTCAATTAAATTTAACTACAGGTTCACCACAATCTACTATTTATTATACAATAGACGGCTCTGAACCTACAACAAGTTCTACAGCTTATAGTTCAACTCTAAACATAGACAGCACTACCGTTATTAGAGCAAAAACTTTCGGTACAAATTTATTACCAAGCGAAATTATTACTAAAACTTTTGTAATTAATAATACATCTACCTTACCCATTGTCTCGCTAACAACTGATCCTAAAAATCTTTGGGATAATGATATTGGTATTTATGTTATGGGAGATAGTGCTGAACCTGAATCTCCATATCACGGTGCAAATTTTTGGATGGACTGGGAAAGACCTGTTCACATTGAATTATTTGAGCCAAATGGTTCCTTGGGATTTAACTTAGATGCAGGAATAAAAATCTTTGGAGGCTGGAGTAGAAAATACGCACAAAAATCTTTTAAAATATTACCGGATGATAAATACGGCTTGGATCATATTCCTTACCAGGTTTTTCCTGACAGATCTACAAACAGTTATAAATCAATAGTTTTAAGAAATAGCGGACAGGATTTTGAATCAACTTCATTAAGAGATGGATTTCTTCAAAGTTTGGTTGAAGGTTTAGGGCTTGGTACGCAAGAGTACAGACCTGCTGTATTATATATTAATGGCCAATATTGGGGAATCCAAAATATTAGAGAGCGTCTTGATGAAGATTATATTAAGGACCACTATAATGTTGATAAAAATAATTTAGATCATTTAAAATTAGATTGGGAAGTGCTTGAAGGAAGTGATTCTGCTTACCTTGATATGCAAAATTTTATTGCAAACAATGATTTAAGTATTCAAACAAATTACGATTCAGTAAAATCTTTAATTAATATTGATAATTATCTTAATTATATGACAGCTGAAATTTATTTTGATAACACAGACTGGCCCGGTAGTAATGTTGAATACTGGAAAGAGAAAACTCCCGATAGTAAATGGAGATGGCTGCTTTATGATACAGATTTTGGATTCGGACTATTTGACGGAAGAGATGGAAGCAACAATACTTTAGAAATGGCAACTGTTGCTAATGGACCTGACTGGCCAAATCCCGATTGGTCTACATTTTTATTTAGAAATTTATTAAAAAGTACTGAATTCAGAAATCAATTTATAAATAGATTTGCAGACTTTGCAAATTCAAGGTTCCGTGCTGATTCTGTAAATGCGAGATTGACAGAATTTGTAAATAGAATTCAGCAGGAAATTCCTAATCATCTGCAAAGATGGGGAACAGGAACTGTTGCTGAATGGAATGTCAGAATTGATCAAATGAGAACTTTTGCAAATAACAGAATAAGCAATGTAAAAAATCATATTAATCAAAAATTTGGGTTAAGTGGTAATTATTCTGTCAATTTGAATATTGAAACTGTTGGAACCGGAAGAATAAAAATAAATTCATTAAAGATTAATAACTATCCATGGACAGGGGCATATTTTAATAATGTTCCTATTACTTTGGAAGCAATACCTTATCAAGGTTATCACTTTGTAAGATGGGAAGAAATACAATCAAGTAATAGTGATATAATTACAGTAGATGCTAATAGTAATTTAAATATAATTGCTGTTTTTGAAGCTGATACTGATTTACTTTCCGGTGACATTATTATAAATGAAATTAATTATAATTCTTCACCAACATTTGATACAAAAGACTGGGTTGAGTTATATAATAAATCAAATAATCCTGTTGATATGACAGGATGGGTAATAAAAGATAGTGATTCAAGCCATTCATATACTTTTCCTAATAATTTTATTCTAAACGCCGGAGAATATATAGTTGTATCAGAAGATACTTCAGCATTAAAATCTTTATTCCCAAATGTGAATAATGTAATTGGAAATTTGTCATTTGGATTTAGTGGAGCAGGTGAAGTAATAAAATTATATAACAATAGTATGACCTTAGTTGATTCTATTGCATATAATGATAAATTCCCCTGGCCTACTGAAGCTGACGGTAATGGTTCTACGTTGGAATTAAAAAATCCAACATTAAGTAACATTGTACCAACAAACTGGAAAGCTTCAACAGATCACGGTTCACCAGGTAAATCAAATGATTTAGCAACTGGAATTGATGATAACAAATTAGTGAATGTTCCAACTACATATAAATTAGAACAAAATTATCCCAATCCTTTTAACCCTGTTACTAATATTAACTTTACAGTAATTGAAAATTATTTAACAACACTAAAAATATATGATGTGCTTGGTAAAGAAGTAAAAACTTTAGTTAATGAAGTTCTGCCTAAGGGAAATTACAATATACAATTTAATGCAATTGGTTTAGCAAGCGGAGTTTATATTTATAGATTGATGTCAGGTAGTTTTATTAGCAGCAAAAAATTGATACTAATAAAATAAAAAGTTTTCATCTCAAAAATAAAATTTAATATCAACTTCTATTTTGTAAGAATCATTTTTCTAGCTTTAACAAAATCTCATGCTACAATTCTATATAAATATATTCCACTATATGATTTTGAAACATCAAAATTTACTTTGTTTTAACCTGCATTTAGTTCTTAGTTAACTATATTGCAAATATTCTGACCAAAATAGTATAATATTAATATTGATATAATATTATTCTTATTACTTTGCTATACCAATAACCCCACAACCTGCTCTAGAACCGGCTGCACCTGTTGGTTGAGTATGTAAATCATCTTCCCCTTCGTGTATTATAACTGCTCTACCGATTATAGAATGCTGTCCCCAAAAAGTTAGAGTAGGAGCTGTAAATTCTAATTTAGCATTTCCATTAACATCTGCTACAATATTTCCCAGATCACCAGCATGTCTAATTTTGTCCATTGGTCCACCATGGTTAACATTATCAGGATTAAAATGACCACCGGCACTTTTTCCATCTACAGCGCTACAATCTCCATATTCATGAATATGAAATCCGTGTTTACCTGGTTTTAACCCTTGTATATTTGCAACAACTTTAATTCCGTTTTCTACCTTTGAAAATATTATTAAACCATGTGCTTTATGTCCTTTGGTTGAATTAATTAAACAAACAGCTTTTGTAATCTGTTCTTTCATCATTTTAGTTTTTATTTTACTTTTCATTTGTTGCGGATAAGAGCTAATAGTTAGAAAAGTTATAGATAGAAATGAAAACAAGAAAAAATTATATTTAAACTTCATAACAATCTCCAGAAAATATTAGATTAATTTTAGATTAATTAAAATAGTTTATATAAAACTTAATTAATTTAAGATAAGATTCAACTGAAAAATATATATATAAATATATTTTTTATGGAGTTAATGATCCGTCAACATCACCGCTTGCAAGTGAATTAATATCCAGTGTTACATTCTGATTAGAGATTATTATGCTCGTTGGTGAATCATAAACCCAATCTGGAATTGTAAATGTTGTCACTAATCCTGTAAATCTTCTTGCAATTAAAAGTGCGTCTGTACTGTTAATACTACCATCATTGTTAACATCACCTGCTTTCTTTTGCAGATCATTAAATGTATCAAGTGATGCAAACACTCTTGCTGTTTTTAATGCATCTGTTGCATTAACGCCACCCCAACTATTAGTATTAGTAAATGTGATTTGATATGTTCCGGGTAAAAGATTATTAAACAAAAATTCACCTGAAGAATCTGTATAGACCTCAAATGTATTATTTGTTAATATTAATTTTACTTTAACATTTTGTAAAGGTGAATTTGAAGAATTATCATATAATATTTTCCCACTAAATGTATAATAAGTTATATCTTCTGTAAAAGTTGCTGAGATACTATGATCAGAAGTTACATTACTAAAAGTATAGCTTTGCTCTGTAGGGGTTGTAACTGTCTCT
>PFGS01000164.1:0-490 GCA_002783525.1 Ignavibacteriales bacterium CG12_big_fil_rev_8_21_14_0_65_30_8
AATGTAGAATTCAAATCAAAAGGTATTTCCCCATTAGCAATTAACGAAGAGTTTACTAATGTTAAATGCCCTAAGTGTGGTGAGAATGGAAAAAGAGAAGCAGATACAATGGATACCTTTGTAGATTCATCCTGGTATTATCTTAGATATTTCAATCCACATCTTGATTCTTCTGCTATTGATAAAGAATTGGCTAACAGTTGGACTCCTGTTGATAGATATGTAGGCGGAGCTGAGCATACTACTCTGCATTTATTGTATGCAAGGTTTATTCATAAATTTTTAAGAGATATTGATTCTGTAAATTCTGATGAACCATTTCAAAATTTAATTCATCAGGGAACTATTACAAACAATGGTGCAAAGATGAGTAAGTCCAAAGGTAATGTTGTTAATCCCGATGATTTTATTACAAAATACGGCTCAGATGTTTTTAGATTGTATCTTATGTTTATGGGGCCTTATGATATGGGCGGTGACTGGGATGATA
>PFGS01000164.1:505-7247 GCA_002783525.1 Ignavibacteriales bacterium CG12_big_fil_rev_8_21_14_0_65_30_8
CTGACAGATTTGTTCAAAGAATTTATGATCTTTTTCTAAATAATAAAGATATATTAAATAGAGCTAAATCAGCAGATAAATACAAACTCCATAATTTAAATGATTCAGAAAAAATAGTTTATAAAAAGATCAACCAAACTATAAAAAAATTTGAGACAGAAATTGATGCTTTCAGGTTTAACACTGCAATTGCATCTTTGATGGAACTGCTTAATGATGTTTCTAAAAATTTTAATAAATGTTCTGATGAAATTAAATTTTATACTTTAAATAGACTTGCTATTTTAGTCTCACCGGTTGCACCTCACTTGGGTGAAGAGTGCTGGTCATTAATTGGAAACAAAAACTCTGTAATGCAAAATCCTGTTTGGTTTGAACCCGATGTAGATGCTTTGGTTGAAGATACGGTAAACATTGCCGTACAGGTAAACGGAAAACTAAGAACAACAATAGTTGTTTCCGCAGACAGTGATCAAAATGAAGTAAAAGAATTAGTCTTTAATGATGATAAAGTATTAAGACATACTGAAGGCAAAAAAGTAATAAAAGAAATATTCGTTAAAAACAGAATTTACAACATAGTAGTAAAATAAATTATGCTTGATATAAAATTTATAAGAGAAAATCCCGAAGTTGTTAAACAAGGGATTAAAAACAAAAATGAAAATGATAGAGTAGATGAACTTCTTGAATTAGATAAACAGAGAAGAAATCTGATTACACAAACAGAAGAATTAAAAGCAAAGAAAAACAGTGTTTCACAGGAAGTTGCTAAATTAAAAAAAGAAGGAAAAGATGCTTCATCAATTATATCAGAAATGAAAATCATATCTGATAAAACAAAAGAAATTGACGGTGAATTAAATTCAGTTGAAGAAAAATTAAATGATATCTTATTTTATTTCCCAAATTTACCAGATGAATCTGTTCCAGTTGGTAAAACTTCTGAAGAAAATGTTGAAATAAGACAATGGAAACCGGAAGGATTTTCATTTGAGAATAATGAAAAAGTACTTGACCATATTGAGTTAGGTAAAAAATTAAACATACTGGATTTTGAAAGAGGTACTAAAATCTCAGGTTCCGGATTTCCTCTTTATATTGGAAAAGGTGCAACACTTGAAAGAGCATTAATTAATTTTATGCTTGATACTCATATTAAAGAACATGGATATACTGAAGTATTCCCTCCTTTTTTGGTTAACCGTGCTTCACTATTAGGCACAGGACAAATACCAAAGATGGAAGAAGATATGTATTGTATTGAAAAAGATGGTTTGTATCCTATTCCTACTGCTGAGGTTCCTATAACCAATATGCATCGTAATGAAATTTTAGATGAAGACGATCTCCCGATTAAATATGTGGGATATTCATCTTGCTTTAGAAGAGAAGCAGGATCTTACGGAAAAGAATCAAAAGGATTTTTAAGAGTTCACCAATTTAATAAAGTGGAGATGGTAAAATTTGTAAAACCGGAAAATTCTTATGATGAACTGGAAAATATTGTAAATGATGCAGAAGCTATTTTGAGATTATTAAAAATTCCTTATAGAATACTATTACTTTGTTCTGGAGATCTAAGCTTTGCAGCATCTAAATGTTATGATATTGAAACATGGTCTCCTGCAGAAACTAAATGGCTTGAAGCTTCATCTTGTAGCAATTTTGATGATTTTCAAGGCAGAAGAGCGAATATTAGATTCAGAAACAAAGAGACAAAAAAATTAAATTTTATTCACACATTAAACGGATCAGGTTTAGCTACAAGCAGACTTATGGTTTCTCTTTTGGAAAATTATCAAACTCCTGAGGGTAAAGTTATTGTTCCAAAAGTACTACAAAGTTACACCGGTTTCGAAATAATAGATTAATCTAAATTCATACAAATTGCTTCTAGTAATTACATTAGGAAGTAAATTTTATTTATGAAAAATTTATATACATTAAAGAAATATTTTGTCCGATATAAAAAGAAATTATTTCTTGGAATATTATTTATTCTTTTATCAAATATAGGAACTGTATATATCCCTTTATTTTTGAGGGATGCAATCAATGGTCTCCAAAATCAAATTTCTTTAGAAAAGTTGTTGTACTATTGCATTCTGATTATCGGTGCTTCGGCAGTTGCAGGTTTTTTCAGATTTTTAATAAGGGAAACAATTATTGTTGTATCCAGAGAAATTGAATTTGATCTTAGAAAAGATTTTTGGAAACATATCCAAAAACTCCCCTTACGTTATTTTCAAAATAATTCTACCGGAAATGTTATGGCACACGCCACTAATGATATTAATGCTGTAAGAACATTTTTGGGGCCTGCAGTAATGTATTCATTAGATACTTCCGTAAGATTAATAATTGTAATTTCTATAATGATATCACTTAATTTTTCACTTACTATTTATTCACTTCTACCGTTACCTATACTTTCTTTTTTAGTTTATAAAGTTAGTAGCATAATTCATTTTAAGTTTACTAAAATTCAGGAAAAATTTTCAGAACTAACTACAAAAGCACAAGAAAATTTTTCAGGTATCAGAGTTGTAAAATCTTATGTAAGGGAAGAAAACGAAATACTAAAATTCAATGAGATAAGTAAAGATTATCTTAAGAAAAATATGAATCTTGTAAAAACACAAGCATTATTTTATCCATTATTATTTTTAATAACAGGTTTATCAATAATAATTGTGATCTGGCTTGGTGGAATTAAAGTGATTGAAAATCAGCTTGATTTGGGTGAAATAACAGCATTTATTGTTTACTTGGGCATTTTAATATGGCCTATGATTGCCTTTGGTTGGGTAATAAATATTATCCAGCAAGGCGAAGCCAGTATGAAGAGATTAAATAAGATTTACTCTGAACCTTTTGAAATAACTGATTCTGAAAACACGGATTATTCAATCAAAGATTTAAAGGGAGATATTGAATTTAAGGATGTAACATTTAAATATGGAAATAATTTACCAAAAATTTTGGATGGTATTAATTTAAAGATACCTCATGGAAGTACGCTGGCAATTATGGGTTTTACAGGAGCAGGTAAAACTTCATTAATTAATTTAATACCTCGTTTATATGACTGCACTGAAGGTAAGATATTAATTGACGGTAAAAATATTAAAGAAATACCTTTAAATATTTTAAGAAGTAATATTGGACTTGTTCAGCAGGAAGCATTTCTTTTTTCTGATACAATAAAAAATAATCTTTCTTATGGATTAGATGATTTTGAAGAGAATAAAATTTTTAATGCAGCAAAGTTATCCAACCTTGATGAAGAAATAAATTCTTTCCCAAATGGTTATGAAACAATTATGGGGGAAAGAGGAATAACACTTTCCGGCGGACAAAAACAAAGAGCTAGCCTGGCAAGAGCATTAGTAACTAATCCACAAATATTAATCTTGGATGATTCATTTTCTGCAGTTGACACACATACTGAAGAACAAATTCTTAAAAATTTAATTGACTACACTCATAATCGTACTACTATTATAATTAGTCACAGAATTTCAACTGTTAAAAATGCAGATAAAATAATTGTACTGAATAATTCAAAAATTGTTGAAGAAGGTACACACGATCAATTACTGGCAAAAGAAGGGATTTATTCTGATCTACACTTTAAACAGTTACTCGAAAAAGAATTAGAAGAAATTTAATATGGCTAACGATTACAAAAAAGAAGAAGAAATATTAGGAAAAGCGTATGACTCAAAGTTGATGAAGAGACTTTTGAGTTATACTAAGCCTTATAAAAAATATATAATATTTGCAATTTTAATGAATATCGTTGTAGCTTCACTTGGACCAATTCGTCCATATTTAACAAAGATTGCTGTAGATGATTACATTGCAAATTCAGATTACAAAGGCTTAATGATAATAGGTTTACTTTTATTGGCTTCTTTGTTATTTCAAGCTGTAATGCAATATTTTTTAATTTATTTTACTGAATATCTTGGACAGAAAATAATTTATGACCTCCGATCACAAATATATTCCCATGTTCAAAAACTTGCTCTAAAATTTTTTGACAGAACTCCAATAGGTAGAATTGTAACAAGAGTTACAAATGATATTGAATCCCTTAACGCATTATTTTCATCCGGTATTGTAATGGTCTTTAGTGATATATTTATAATACTTTGGATATTCGGTTTTATGTTTTTCCTTGATGTAAATTTATCCTTGGTAACACTCTCAGTACTTCCATTTTTGTTTTACGGTACCTTTTTATTCAGAAGAAAAGTAAGAGAAAGTTACAGAGATGTTAGACTGCATCTGGCAAGACTTAATTCATACATGCAAGAGCATATAACCGGAATGAATGTTGTCCAAATATTCAACAAAGAAAAATCAGAGTTGAAAAAGTTTTCTTCTATTAATAACGATTATAGAAAAGCTAATATAAAATCTATTTTTTACTACGCAGTCTTCTTTCCGTCTGTTGAATTAATAAGTTCGGTTGCCATAGGACTAATAATATGGTATGGTGGAGGAAATGTTATAAGCTCTACTCTTACCATTGGTGTTCTTTTTGCTTTTATTCAATATACTGAAATGTTTTTCAGACCTATAAGAGATCTTTCAGAAAAATATAATATAATGCAAACAGCAATGGCATCTTCTGAAAGAATTTTCAAATTATTGGATAATAAGACTTTTATAAATAATTCTGAAACGACAATAAATTTTGAAAATGTTGAAGGAGAAATTGAATTTAAAAATGTTTGGTTTGAATATAAAGAAAATGAACCAGTCCTAAAGGATATTAATTTTAAAATAAATCCGGGCGAAACAGTTGCAATAGTTGGGGCAACCGGTGCGGGTAAAACAAGTATTATTAATATATTAACAAGATTCTATGATATTCAAAAAGGAAATATTTTTGTAGATGGGAAAGATATTAAGGAACTAAATAAAAGAGATTTACGAAAATATATTTCCATTGTATTGCAAGATGTTTTTCTTTTCTCAGGCACTATCAGATCAAATATAAGTATGGATAATTCCGAAATTCCATTTGATAATATTAAAAAAGCTGCAGAGCTTGTCGGTGCAGATAAATTTATTGAAGCTTTGCCCAATAAATATGATGAAATGGTAATGGAAAGAGGTGCTACTTTAAGTGTAGGGCAAAAACAATTAATTTCTTTTGCAAGGGCTTTGGCTTATAATCCTCAAATTCTTATTTTAGATGAAGCAACTTCCAGCGTTGATACAGAAACTGAAGGATTGATTCAAAAAGCTATTGAAAAATTGCTTGTTGGTAGAACGGCAATAGTTATTGCTCATAGACTTTCAACTATTCAAAATGCTGATAAAATAATTGTTCTTCATAAAGGTGAAATTAGAGAAACAGGAAATCATCAAGAACTCTTAGCAAAAAAAGGAATTTATTATAAATTGTATCAATTACAATATAAAGACCAGGAAATAAATAAATCTGCTTAAATAAAAAGGGAGAATTGTAATGGCACAACAAAAATTTATGACTTTGGGACGTCATATAATAGAAGGGGAAAAATTACATCCACACGCTACAGGTGAACTCTCCCATTTACTTAGAGATCTTTCATTGGCTGCAAAAGTAATTTCACTTGAAGTAAACAAAGCAGGTTTAGTTGATCTGCTGGGTTTTACAGGTGATAATAATGTGCATGGTGAACAGGTAAAAAAATTAGATTTGTTTGCTCACGATATGATGACAAGAGCAATGGATCACGGCGGCCATCTATGTGTTATGGCTTCTGAAGAAGAAGAAAACATTATACACATTTCTAAAAAACATCAAGTTGGGAAATATGTTTTATTGTTCGATCCTTTAGACGGCTCTTCTAATATAGATGCAAATGTAAGTATTGGAACTATATTTTCCATTTATAATAGAATCTCACCTGATAATACTCCTGGTACAATGGAAGATTGCTTACAGAAGGGTTTAGAACAAGTTGCTGCGGGTTATGTTGTTTATGGATCTAGCACAATATTGGTTTATTCTGCAGGACACGGTGTGCATGCATTTACTTTGGATCCTTCTTTTGGTGAATTTCTTTTGTCTTATGAAAATATTCAAATTCCAAAAAAATCAAAAATTTATAGTATCAATGAAGGTAATTATCTTTATTGGCATAAGGGATTAAAAAATTATATAAAATATCTCCAAGAAGAAGACAAAACAACTCAACGCCCTTATTCATCAAGATATATTGGTTCAATGGTTGCTGATATCCACCGTAATTTGTTGTATGGTGGAATATTTATGTATCCTGCTGATTCACGCAATGTAAATGGTAAATTGAGATTGATGTATGAATGTAATCCGATTGCATATATAATTGAACAAGCAGGAGGAAGAGCAACAAATGGTAAGAAAAGAATATTAGAAATTCAGCCGGAAGCTCTGCACCAAAGAACTCCAATATTTTGTGGAAGTGAAGAAGATGTTTTAATGGTTGAGAAATTTATGGTTGAAGAAGAGAGTGCTGAGTCTTAATTAATTTATTATTTAAGATAAATTTTTAATTCTATTATTATTTTTTTACTGTTTTTAGTGCTTCATTTAATTTTGAAGCCAATTCTTTTTCCGTAATACCAGTAAAATTTATTTTTGTTGATTTAACCAAAATTTCCGGTATATCCCCTTCTCCATTTACATATTTGTATAGACAATAAGCCAATCGGTTTCTGTCGTTTGGAAGATGAATATATTCCTTTAAGTCTTCTA
>PFGS01000140.1:0-293 GCA_002783525.1 Ignavibacteriales bacterium CG12_big_fil_rev_8_21_14_0_65_30_8
TCTCATAGTCATGAACGTTGCCGGAGTCAAGGCTGCGGGAAGAATAAATGACGCGCTTACGTTGGTCAAGCTTGCTCCACTGATTTTCTTCGCTGTGATTGGTTTACTATACATGGCTTCAAACATGACTACGGCTGTCATGAATTTTTCACCATTTTTACCATATAGTTTTAGTAATTTTGGGGCGGCTCTCATCTTGATATTTTGGGCATATGCAGGCTTTGAAATCTCAACCATACCAGCAGAGGAAATAAGAGACCCGAGCAGAACAATCCCTAGAGCTATAATACTTG
>PFGS01000140.1:325-7358 GCA_002783525.1 Ignavibacteriales bacterium CG12_big_fil_rev_8_21_14_0_65_30_8
ATGAGATTTAAATCAAATTCAGAATTAAGTCTGATTTCAAATGCTAAAACACTTTCTGATATACTTGAAAATGATCTTAGAAAAATTGGTTTCAATAATAGCGGCTATTCAATACTGATCGCAAATGAACAAAAAATAAAATTTATTGCTGATATTGATTCCAATAGTGTGGTTGATACAGTATCATATTTCTTGAGTGATTCACTAGCAGTTTTATATACAGAAAATCCTAGAGATAAAATTTTATATAGAATAGTAAATGGAGATACTTCTAAAGGTCCATCACTTGGTATAACTGATTTAAAATTTATTTATAAAAAAATAAATGGTTCTATTACAACAGATTTAGACAGTATAAAATATATAACAGCTGAAATGTGGATTGAATCCCCTGAACCTGTTGGCTTAGAAACAAATAAGAAATATCTTTTTACATATTGGGAACTCTCAATAAATCCCAGGAATATTTAAATGGGAAAAGTTATATTAATATTATCAATCGGGTTTTCAATTATTACCTCAATATTAATTATAAACTTGAATAAAAATTCTGATTTAGGATTAGATGAAACAATCAATTCTTTTAAAAAAACACAAGCAAGATTAATTGCTAATTCCAGTATAGAAATATATCTGGAAAAATTAAGAAGAGATAAAGATTTATTTGGAAAATTTTCAGACAATGATTTAATGGGGGGAAGCTATGATATAAATATTTATGGTGTTGATACTTTATTAACAATTAAATCTGTAAGTCATTTTCAGGATGTAAATCATACAACAATTGTAACTTCTAGAAGAGATGGAATAATATTACCAAATGTAAATTCGGCTGTTCGGGTTTCCAGTAGTAACATTTCTCTTAATTTAAATGGAAATATTGATATTAATGGTTTTGACCATGACATAAATGGCAGTGAGATTCCAGGTACGGATCTTCCTGGGATTGGTGTTGATTCACCGGCTGATAGTACTTTTATAGTTGATAATTTAAAATCTAAAATAAGCAATGCAATTGAAGGTGAAGGAGGTCCACCAAGTGTTAAAGTTGTTGAAGATACAACCAACTGGTTAAAACTTACGCAAAATTTAATATTTGCTGCTGATATAACAATACCTTCAGGTACATATTCAAGCGGAAGTGTATTCGGTACTTTTTCAGAACCTAAAATTACATATGCTTCAGGAGATATACATTTTACCGGCAGTGCATATGGCTATGGAATTTTAATAGTAAACGGAAATTTAGATATGAGCGGAAATTTCACTTTTCATGGAATTGTAATTACTTATGGGCAGTCATCTATTGAGACAAAAACTACTGGTAATTCAGGTATAATTGGTTCATCAATATTTGTTGGTAATAGTGTGGATATGCAAGCAACAGGTAATGCAAAATTATACTATAGTAGCCAGGCAATCAATAATATTAACATAAAAATTAAATCATCTAGGTTTAAAATATTAAGTTGGTGGGAGTAATGAAATATTACTATTACAAATAAAATTATCCTAAATAATCGTCTTCTCTAATTACCATTAATACAGAGGTCTGTGGGACTATTATAAATTTTTCGCTTTCAAAATTTATTTCATAAGCATCTTTTCTAAGAAAAATAGCTAAATCGCCCTCTGTTATTTGTAAGGGGATGTAATTTATCTGTTCTTCATTATCTTTCCAAGGTTCATCTTCATTTTGCACTGGAATAGGATAACCCGGACCGACTTTAATTACATATCCGCTCTGTACTTTTTCTTTTTCAGAAACACCCGGAGGCAGATAAAGCCCGCTTGATGTTTTTTCTGAAGCATCTTGAGGCCTGATAAGTATCTTATCCCCAATTACTACAAATTTATCTATGCTTTTTGCTTGTATTTTCATTGTTCAATAAATATACAATTTTTTGAATAGTTGCAAATATAAAAGAATATATTTTAAAATAAATTCTTAATTATTTTTACATTTTTTATTTCTTGTCCTTTTAATTAATAATCTTATAATATCAGGATAAGCACTTGCTATCTTATAGGAAATTCTTCTACTGATTTTAAACATAATAATTCTTTGTAATAATAAAGCAGTTCTTATTCTTTCACCAAATAAATTTTTCCATTGTTTTTTATAAATTAATTCAGTTTTTTCTTGCGTTAAATTTTCATTTCTCTGTAACTGTAAAATTTCTGATAGTAAATAAGCAGATTCCATTCCCATTCCAATTCCATCGCCCGCTAATGGAGCTATAACACCTGCAGCATCACCTATAAAATAAATACCGTTTTTAACAATATCCTTTTCACCAAAATAAATATTCCCTGTACCATAAACTAGGATAGAATCCATCTCTTCTTTTATTTTGTTTTTTAATGGATTTGAAAATTTATACTTCTCAAAAAATAAATCTATTAAATGTGACTTTGATATTCCTCCAGGTTTATTCCTGTTTTCCAAAAAACAAACAGTTGTTTCATTATCACTTACTTTATTTATACCGCAATAAATTCCATCCGATAAATACATTCTAATTTCACTATTATTAAAATCATCAATTAAATTGTTAGGTATATGAAATTTTACACCTGTTAAATTTGACTGAGTTTCTGTAAAATTACGGCGCAAAGTTTTATCCAAAATATTTTTTCTTCCATAAGCACAAATAATAATTTTAGATTTTACTAGTCTGTTGTTTTTTTGTTCATCATGAATTTTTAAAACATATTGCCCTTTTTCTCCGGTAATATTTATTACAGTTGCTGGTTGTAATATAATTACACCTGATTTCCTTGCATTCTGAAGCAAAAAATTGTCGAACACAGATCTTTTCATACCATAAGCTTGAAAATATAAGGGGGAGTTTATTGATTTATAATTGTTAAAATAAAATGTTATGGAATTAATTAGATTAGGAGATAAGTCTAAGAATTGTTGAAACAAGCCTAACTTTTTTAAAATATTTGCTACTTCATTTGATAAAAATTCTCCACATATTATTTCTCTAGGAAATTGTTTTTTTTCAATCAAACAAACATCAAACCCTGCTTCTGCTAACAAACAAGATATGGTTGAACCAGATGGGCCTCCCCCGATTACAGTTATTTCAAAATCTTTTTTCATTATTTAAATTTATTAAAACCATCCACCGAAAAGCCCATTTTCTTTTTATAATATAATTATTATAACCCGATTTAGATAATAATTCCTTTAATTCTGACTTAGTAAATCCTTTATGAACGGATAATGGAGCATCATTTTTTACTATTTTACTTTTGGAAAAAACAAATGTTAATAATTTTATAGATATTAGTGCTATAATATTTCTTCTCAAATCATTTATAATAATCCCATCTGTAGTAATAAGATCTAAATTATTTAAAATATTTATAGCTTCTTTTTCAGTAAAATGATGAAAAAACAATGAAGCATTAGAAATGTTTACCGATTTATTTTTCAAGGATATTTTTTTAGCATCAGAACAAACAGGAAAAATGTTTTTTTTGTTATTTGAATATTTGCAAGCTTGTTTATTTAGATCAATATTATAATAATAAAATTATTTTCTAAAAAGTTAAAATTGTCTGATCCTCCACCTCCAACGTCTGCAATCTTTACCTTTTTATAATTTGAAAAATTGAAATAACCAAGTGCAATTTTAGTTGTTCTGTTGCCCCCTAAAAAAACATTAATTGTTTTAAGTTCTTTTAATACACCGTCTATTTTTTCATCGGTAATTAAATGATCATCCATAATTTCTTTTTTAAAAGATCTTTTTAAAAACATTAATTACCTTTTAACAAAGCTATTTCCATTACCAAACCGGGACCAAATGCTGCAATACAGCATAATTCGTTTTTATTAATTTTTCTTGTTTCTATAATTTCTTTTAGTATAAAAAGTATTGTTGCAGATGACATATTACCATAATTTCTTAATATATTTCTGGATGGTTGCAAATCTTCATCAGATAAATTCAAGCCTGATTGCACAGAATCTAAAATAGCTTTACCTCCTGGATGTATAACCCAATGTTTTATATCGCCAATAGAAATATTTTCTTTGTTTAAAATTTTAATCAGTTCGGGTACTGCTTTAGATAAAATTAATTTGGGAAGTTTGTGCGAAAGCTTCATGTCAAACCCAAAATCACCAATTTCCCATCCCATCATATCTTCAGATTTTTCAAATAAAACAGAATGAGTGTTAATAATATTAAATTTTATATTGTTTTTATATTCCGGAGAATTAGAAAAAAACGCTGCTGCACAGCCATCTGCAAAAATTGTATTAGAAATAATATTATCAATTGTTGGCTCAGTATGGAGATGCAGACTACAAAGTTCTAATGATATTAATAGTATGTTAGATTTATTTCCATCAGATGAATTTAAAACTTCTTTAACACAATTTATTGCGTTTACTGAAGCAGCACATCCCATAAAGCCAATATTAGTTTTTTTAATATTAGTATTTAATCCCAAAGAATTTATTAAATGATAATCGAGACCAGGGGCAAAAAATCCGGTGCAACTGACAGTAATTAATCTGTTGATTGAGTTTGGAACAATATTGTTTTTATCCAATAATTTTTGAACGGCATTTTTACTTAAAGTTTTTGCCCAATGTTTATATTCGTCTAATCTTTTTCTTGTGCCTGGGTTTATGAAATCACCATTTTTTGAATAAAAAATATTATCATTGTTTTCTGCAGCATCAGATACAACAAAATGTCTTTTATCAATTTCTGAGTTTTGGGAAACAGAATTTATCAGTCGTATTGCAGAGGGATTATCAATTGTTCTTCTTTTAAGTTCATCTAATATTTTTTCTTGCTTAGAAATATATGGTGGATTTGAAGTTGCTATACATATTAACATATATTATTCCTTAAATTTTTAATAATATAACAAAAAGATGTTAAATTATATATGTATTTAATTTTGTCTACTGTATTACAATAACATTGAAAAAAGCTTTATTTATTACATATTTTTGGCCACCTTCAGGCAAAGCCTCTCTACATTGGCCTTTGACGATGATAAACCATCTTCCAAAATTTGGATGGCAACCAAGTGTATTAACTGTAAATAAAGATACATTTACCGAACAAGACAATTCATTTTTAAATGAAATAGATAAGGGCCTGGAGGTAATAAAAACAAAAACTTTTGAACCATTTAATATTTATAAAAAATTTATCGGTAAGTCTAAAGGTGATCGATTAAATGCATCTGAAACTATTTCACAATCAAATAAAAGTATAACACACAAAATATCGGTTTGGATAAGAATGAATTTATTCATTCCCGATGCAAGAGCAGGGTGGTATTTTTATGCAGTAAAAGAAGGAAAGAAACTTCTAAAGAAAAATAATTTTGATGCAATAATATCTGTTGGTCCACCTCATACTTCGCATTTAATAGGAAATAAAATTTCTAAAAAATTTAAGGTTCCACATTTTCCTGTATTTATAGATCCTTGGGTTGATGTTGTATATTACAAAAATTTTAATAGAAGCAATTTAACTTTAGCGATTGATAAACATTTTGAAAAAAAAGTTTTAAAAAATTGTAGACAAGCTATTTTTGTAACAAAAACAATGCTTACTGATTATGTAAAAAAATATAAATTCATAAATAATAAATCGAATATTCTCTATTGGGGCTACAGTGAAAAATATTTTTTTAACCTAACTAGTAAATCTAAAAATGATGAAACAGTAATTATTCATGCAGGTAATATATTTGATTATCAAAACCCAAAAGAATTTTGGAAATTATTAAAAAGAAAAATTGATGAAGGAGAAAAGATCAAATTAAAATTTATTGGTACTGTTGCTCCATTAATAAAGGAAACAATAAATGAAATTGGATTATCGAATTATACAAACTACAAGGGTTTCCTTTCTTACACAGAAATGCTTAATGAATTAAATAACGCAGATTATTTACTCGTCTGTGCTTCAGAAAAAAGACATGTACCCGGAAAATTATTTGAATATTTAAGAATAAGAAAAACCATTATAGCATTTGGAGATGATAACGAAGAAGTAAAACAAATTATTGAAAATGCCAATGCTGGTAAAATGTTTAACTATAATGAAACAGCTGAAGAAATATTCGAAAAAGATTACTCAACCGATCAAACTACTGGCAAAATAGAAATTTACGAAAGAGAGAATATAGCAAAAGAATTATCAGAAATATTAAATAATAATTAAGAATCTTTTCTGTGAACCTGAGTAGCAGAAGCCTGAGCAGTTGGTGTTACAATTATTTCATTAATATTTACGTGTGATTTTCTTGTAGCTGCAAATAAAACTAGATCGGCAATATCATCACCGTCCAATGGAGTAATTCCCTTATAAACATTTTTTGCTCTTTCTTTATCGCCTTTAAAACGTACTTCACTGAATTCTGTTTCAACTAAACCTGGGGCTATATTTGTGACTCTGATATTGTGTTCAAGTGTATCCATTCTGATTGCTTCACTGAGTGAATTAACAGCAAATTTTGTTGCACAATAAACATTTCCATATGGATAAACCTGATGTCCGGCAATAGAACCCAAATTAATAACATGCCCTTCATTTTGTTTTATCATAAAAGGCAGAACATAACGGGTAACGTATAAAAGACCCTTAAGGTTGGTGTCTATCATTTCTTCCCAGTCCTCAATATTGCCGTCATTTATTTTACTGAAACCCTTGGCAAGTCCTGCATTATTTATTAAAATATCAATCTTATTCCATTCGGAAGGTAATGAAGAAATTGATTGTTTTACTTTATATAAATTTCTTACATCCAATTCAAAAGCAAATACTTTTACTTCGAATTTTTTCTTAATGTCTTCAGTTAATTCGTTTAATTTATCCATCCTTCTTGCAGATAAAATTAAGTTTGCTCCTTCTTTGGCAAAAGCAATTGCACAGGCTTTTCCTATTCCGGCAGAAGCACCCGTAATAAAAACAGTTTTATTTTTTAATCTCATTAAAATATATCTCCGTATTTAAGCTTTAATAAATGTTATATATTTTCTAAT
>PFGS01000152.1 GCA_002783525.1 Ignavibacteriales bacterium CG12_big_fil_rev_8_21_14_0_65_30_8
AAAAAGGACAATTTGCTGATGTGAACGATAACAATAACAGCTGGGGAACTGTTGCTGGTGATATTGACAATGATGGAGATATAGATATTTATCTAACAAATTATAAAGCACCCAATAGACTATATATAAATGATGGAACAGGAAAATTTACCGATAATGCAACATTAGCTGGTGTAACCGGAAGTGTTGCAGGTAGTGATTCAGGTTACAGCTCAAGTGCAACTATGGCTGATTTTGATAATGATGGTTATTTAGACATATATGTACTTAACAGAGCACAAGCAAATGATGATTATGCTAATAATCTTTATCATAATAACGGTGATGGTACATTTACTGATATGACATCATGGGCTAACCCCAGTGAATTACAAACTGCTCTTGCTGTTGGAACCTGTGATTATGATAATGACGGATATATGGATATTTATGTCGCCAACGAATTTGAATTAGATGGTTTTTTGCACAATAATAAAAATAATTCATTTTCTGATTTAGGACCAGCATTAAATATTCCACAAACGGCTGGAATGGGTGTTGACTATACAGATTTTGATCACGACGGAGATTTTGAGATATATATTACAAATCTTGGCAATGATATTTTTTTAGTCAACAATGGTGATGGGACAGTTACAAACAAAAACTCGGTTGTAGGCATTGCAAACGGTTCAATGACCTGGGGAGTAAATATTGCCGATTATAATAACGATGGTTATGATGACATTTATTCCGTAAATGGAGGTATGATGTGGCCCCAGAGTTATTCACAAAAAAATGTTTATTATGAAAATCTCGGTAATGGTACATTTGTAGAAAAAGCTGATTTAGTAGGATTAGGAAGTAATTTAGGTGACAGCCGTGCAAGTTCTTATTTAGATATTAACAATGATGGATTTATGGATATTATTTTTCTTAATATTTTAAGAGATACAGATAACCCTTCAGATACTGTTCGTGGTAAAGCACATTTATATTTAAATCAAGGTACAAATAATAATTGGATTTCATTAAAATTAATTGGTGTGCAATCCAACAAAAGTGCAGTTGGATCCAGAGTAAAATTAGAAGCTGGTAATCTAACTCAACTTAAAGAAGTACATTCAGGAAGTAGTTTTGGTTCAATGCATTGTTTAGAATTAGGTTTTGGTTTGAAGGACAATACTATTATAGATAAGTTAACAATTACTTGGCCTTCAGGTAATGTTCAAGAATTAACAAATGTAAATGTAAATCAAATTTTGACTATAACAGAAAATAATACTGTTACCGGAATAGATGAAATTTTATCATCTCCTCCAGAAGAATTTAAGTTAAGCCAAAATTACCCAAATCCATTTAACCCAAGTACACAAATTCAATTTTCTATTAAAGAAAACTCATTTGTTTCATTAAAAATATTTGATATTTTAGGTAAAGAAATTAAAACTTTGGTGAATGAGGAATTAGATGCTGGCAATTACAAATATAAATTTAACACTTCAAATTCTATAGAAGTTTTACCAAGTGGAATCTATTTTTATAGATTAGTTGCTGATAGTTTCACTGATACAAAGAAAATGATTTTGTTAAAATAAATAACTCTTTATTTAAAATTTAGATAAAAACAATTAACAAAAGTTGGCTTTCATTTTTATTTTAACTTCATTGTTTTATCAATTCCCTATCTTCATTATATTTTATGAAACAATATTAATTTAAACTAGAAATCATTGTGTTAAATTACTCAAAACTTCTATCATCAATTGAACCCAGTAAAACTGTTGCAATTGCTTCACTAATAAATCAATTAAAAGCAGAGGGGAAAAAGATATTAAGTTTTAGTGCAGGTGAACCGGACTTTAATACTCCCGATTTTATTAAAGAAGCTGGAATAAAAGCCATTCAAGATAATCAGACAAAATATACGTCTTTACAAGGAACGGCAGAATTAATAAATACAATTATTAAAAAATTTAAAACTGAAAATAATTTAGATTTCAAACCTGATGAAATTTTAGTATCAAATGGAGCTAAACAATCTATTTACAATGTTGCAATGGCAATTTGTAATCCGGGTGATGAAGTTATTTTTCAGGCTCCTTATTGGGTAAGTTATCCGGAAATAGTAAAATTAGCCCAAGCTAAACCTGTAATAATTGAAACAAATGCCAATAGCAATTTTAAAATAACCGCTGAACAATTAGAAAAAGCTATTACTGAAAAGACAAAAGCTTTTTTATTCAACTCTCCTTCAAATCCTACTGGTGCTGTTTATTCCAAATCCGAAATAATTGAATTAGCCAATGTTTTAATAAATAAAGATATATACATAATAACAGATGAAATTTATGAGAAAATTATTTTTGATGGAGAAGAACATTTTTCAATTGGCAGTATTCCTGAATTAAAAGATAAAACAATAACTATAAATGGTGTAAGTAAAGCTTTTTCTATGACAGGCTGGAGAATAGGTTATGCCGGTAGTAACAAAGAAATAATTAAACTTGCAAAAATTATTCAAGGACATTCTACTTCAAACGCAACATCAATCTCGCAAGCAGCAGCAAATGCTGCTTTAAATGGAAGTGGAAAAGAAGTAAATGAAATGAAAGACGAATTTAATAAACGCCGGGATTTTGTAATTAATGAATTACAATCAATTGATGGAATAATTTGTCCAAAGCCTAAAGGTGCATTCTATGCTTTTTTTGATGTAAGTTCTTATTACAATAAAAGCAATAATAATTTTAGAATAAATGATTCAATTTCATTTTGTAATTATCTTTTAAGCGATGCAAGTATTGCCTTGGTTCCGGGAATTGCTTTTGGAAATGATAATTGCATTAGGATGTCATATGCTTCTTCAATGGAAGACTTGATTGAAGGATTAAAAAAACTAAAAGTTTCTCTTTCAAAACTAAGTTAATCTGCAATATAGAGTTGCAGTGATTTATAAATTTTGTTAATAGGCATTTCTTCCCCTGTCCATATTTCAAATGATCTTGCTGCCTGATATACAAGCATTTTTAAACCGTCTAAAGTAGTAGCCCCAGTTTTTTTTGCCAATTTTAATAACTCAGTTTTTGCCGGATTATATACCATATCAAATACAATTTGATCTTTATTAAAAGATTCTTTTAGTGGAGTAATTGAATCATCACTATCAGGTGTCATACCTACAGAAGTTGCATTAATAATCAACTTTGAATTATTGAATATTTCCACATTATCAGGTGGAATGAGTTCAAATGTATCAAAGCAATTAAATTTCATTTTATTTTCAAAATAATTTTTTAATGTATCGGCTCTCTGCTTAGTTCTGTTTATTAAATTTATTTTTTCAATTTTAAAATTTCTTAAAAGTGAATAAATTGCTGCTCTTGCTCCACCACCGGCACCAACAATTGTTACAACTTTACCATTCAATTCTTCTTTAAATGGAATTAAGGTTTCTGTAATCCCATTTATATCTGTATTATATCCATTTAAAATTCCATGATCGTTATAAACTGTATTTACAGCACCAACAATTGAAGCTTCTTCAGAAATATTATTCAAATATTGAAGTATATTTTCTTTATGAGGAATAGTAACATTAAAACCTCTTAAGTCTAAGGCGACCATTCCTTTTAATGCATTATTAAGATTGTCAGGAGTAACATCAAAAGGCAGGTATATGTAATCAGTTTTAAGTAATTCCGATGTAATATTATGAATATAGGGTGAAAAAGAATGTTTTATCGGATGACCAATCAATCCCAATAATTTAGTATTTGAATGAAATGAATCTTTAATATTTTTAGTCTTTTTTACCAAAATAATTTATTTTTAACACTATAAATATATTTAAACAATTTGATTTATGATACTCTTAAAAGATTAATCAGAAAAATTTATCTATTATTATTACTAACAGGTTTAAATTTAACGGCTAAACCAGAAAAATACTTAACCTTATTTTTATCACCTTTAATTTTAAATATTTTCGCCAGATAATAATAGGGTAAATAATTGTTGTCATCTAATTCTATGCATTTATAAAAAGATTTTATTGCAATATCATAGTTCCCTAATTCAAAATTAATTTGTGAAAACTTAAGATTTGCATTAATGTTTTCCGGATCAATCTTAATGATTTTCGCAAAAGTATCCCAAGCAAAATTTAAGTTACCTATTAAATATTCTATTTCAGCCTTACCTAATAATGCTTCTTTATTATTATTAGAAAATCTTAAAAGTTGGTTATAATCAATTAATGCTAAATTATATTTACCTAAAATTGTGTAACAATCAGCTCTGCCCAAATATGCCTTTGTATTTTCTTTATTAAGATTTAATGTTATAGAAAAGTTCTTAATTGCATTTTCATAATCGTTAAGTTCTTTATGAACATTGGCTAAATTTATATAAGTGTTTTCATCCGATGGATCATATTTTAGTGCATTATTAAAATATTCAATAGATAAATGCAGCAAACCCAATTCAGCTGATATAACACCTTTATTAAACCAAGCTTGGGGGAATTCATCATTTATTGCTAAAGCAAATTCCAATGAATTTAGTGCTTCTTCTTTTCTATTAATTACTGATAAAAAAACAGATTTGTTATACCAAGCACTTTCATCATATGGATTTACTTCTATATATTTATCAATAAAATTTAATGCACTATTATAATTGCCAAGAGATTCTTCACAAGAAGCTAGATCAAAATAAATTTCATTGTATTCATTATTCAAATTCAAGGTTTTAAAAAAGCATTCCTTAGCTTTTACAAAATCATTCAACCTGAAAGCAATTAAACCTAAATTATAAAAAGCTTCTTCATTTTGCGGTTCAAGCTCCAATACTTTTTCTAAAGATGAAATAGCTTCCATGTTTAGTTCTAATCCTTCTTCAGCAACAGATTTTTCCAGATAAATTTCTACATCACCTGGGTTTAATGTCAAAGCTTTTTCAAAGCAAATAATCGCATTTTCAAACTTGAAGTCAAGATTTAATAATATCCCTTTTTTATGCCAAAAATCTGAATTGTAAGGAGATACTTCCAAAAGTTTATCTATAAAATAAATACCATCATTAACATTCTCAGTATCAATACAATTATTCATTGTCTCTTCAATAGTTTCCATTTGTAGAATTAATTTCCCATCTTCAATTATTCTTCTTGAAGTTAATATCTCTTCATTTTGATCCTTAAAATTATTTCCTGATGGAAAATTTATATTTGACATCTACTTTTGAATCCGGTTTTATTTGTTATAAAAAAAGTATTACTAATAAAACATAAAAGCAAGGTGATTTTTTTATATATATTTTTCGTATTATTAGTTCTAATAAAAAAAATAACCGTAACAAATATCTTGCTACGGCTATTATAAAATAAAGGTAACTATAAAATTATTTTTTTAATATAGCTGTTACTTTATCTGCTGCATCCTTAAGTGAGGAAGCAACTTCAAAATTTAATTCGGATTTATTTAATAACTCACCGGCTTCATCTGCATTTGTTCCTTCAAGCCTTACAACAATAGGAACATTTATATCCATCTCGCTGGCAGCATCAATAACACCCTGTGCAACTCTGTCACATCTTACAATTCCGCCAAAGATATTTATTAAAATGGCTTTAACATTTGGATCAGAAAGAATTATTTTAAATCCGTTTGCAACCGTAGTTTTATTAGCCGTTCCGCCAACATCTAAAAAATTTGCCGGTTCACCACCGGCAAGTTTAATAATATCCATTGTTGCCATTGCAAGTCCTGCTCCGTTTACCATACATCCAACATTACCGTCAAGTTTTATATAATTCAAATTAAATTTTGAAGCTTCAATTTCAAGCGGATCTTCTTCATCAAGATCTCTGAACTCTAAAATATCTTTGTGTCTGAAAAGTGCATTGTCATCAAAATTCATTTTTGCATCTAATGCAATAACTTCACCTTCTGCTGTAACAACCAGAGGATTTATTTCAGCAAGAGAGCAGTCAGATTGAGAATATGCTTTATATAAAGAAGTTAAAAATTTAACAGCGTTTTTATGTTGTTGACCTTCAAGCCCTAAAGAGAAAGCAAGTTTTCTTGCTTGGAAAGGAAGCAGACCTAATTCAGGTTCAACAGTTTCTTTAATAATTTTTTCAGGTGTTTCCGAAGCTACTTTTTCTATTTCCATTCCTCCTTCAGTCGAAACCATTACAACATTTTTACCAACTGCTCTGTCTAATGTAATTCCAACATATAATTCCCTGCTTATATTCATTCCCTGTTCAATTAATAATCTTTTAACAACTTTTCCTTCCGGTCCGGTTTGATGAGTGATCAAATTCATTCCTAAAATTTCTTCAGAGAATTTTTTAACTTCATCCAAGCTTTTAGCTACTTTAACACCTCCGCCTTTACCTCTGCCACCGGCATGGATTTGAGCTTTTACAACCCAAACACTGCCGCCAATTTCATCTTTGGCAATCTTAACTGCTTCATCAGAACTGAAAGCTACTTTACCGTTTGGAACAGGAACATTAAATTTTCTTAATATGTCTTTACCTTGATATTCGTGAATTTTCATTTTTAACCTTAAGTAATAAATCTGTAAAAAATAATTTAAAAATCATATAAAATTACTGCTTTAGTGTTTTAGAATCAATTTAGAGAATCTATAATAATCTGTTTCAAAACAATTATTATTGTATTTTTTACTATTGATTATGTACGAATAAAATTAGTAATATAACTGACATTATTTTGAAAACTTTAGTACTTTTGAAAATTAAAAAGATTATTTAACTTGTTTATTATACTCAATAAAAACATCAGGAAGATTTTATGCCTTTATTGAAAGATTGTAAAACTATACCGGAATTATTTGATTTTTTAACTGCTGATTATGGTCCAAAATCAAATAGTTTTGTGATGAAATATAAAGTTGATGGCAAATATCAGGGAATTGATTACAATCAATTTAGAGAAGAAACAGAATGTTTTGCACTTGGTTTAGTTAAACTTGGTTTAAAACCTCACGACAAGGTTGCCATAATTTCTGAAAACAGACCGGAATGGATTTATTCAGATATGGCTATACTTTCTTTGGGTGGATTAAATGTTCCACTTTACCCATCATTAACTGCAGAATCTGTAGAATACATTCTTAATAATTCAAGTTCAAAAGGAATTATCGTCTCAAATAAATTTCAATTAAATAAAATATTAAAAGTTAGAAAAAAGTGCAGATCACTGGAATATATAATTGTGTTAAATGAAAACGATAAAGTTGAAGATGATTTTTCAATTTACACATTTAAAGAAATCCAGAATATGGGTAAAGAATTTAGGCTAAAAAATCCCTCGTACTTTATGAATTCATTATCTTCAGTAAAAGAAGATGATCTGT
>PFGS01000147.1 GCA_002783525.1 Ignavibacteriales bacterium CG12_big_fil_rev_8_21_14_0_65_30_8
TTTATTAATCATTTTTTATACCTTTTCAATTAAGTTTTATTTAATGAATGAAATTTAAGCAATACTTAAAAAACTTAAAAATCATTGCTTATGAATTAATTTAAGTTTAAACTTTTAAAGTCTCTCCTTCCGATCTTGCAATTATAACTGAACCACATGAATCACTCCAGACATTTATGGTTGTACGGCACATATCAAGAATTCTATCAACGGCTAATATAAGTCCAAGTCCTTCTAAAGGAAGACCGACTGCCGAAAGAATTACAGTTATCATAACTAAGCCCGCCATTGGAATACCTGCTGCACCAATTGACGCCAAAAGTGCAGTTGCTACAACTATCATTTGTTGAAGAAAACTTAAATCAATTCCATATGCTTGTGCAATAAACATTGCAGCCACACATTCATATAAAGCAGTTCCATCCATATTTACAGTTGCACCAAGGGGCAAAACAAAGCTTGTAACTTTATTTGAAACACCTGAATTATTTTCAACTGCTTCCATAGTTAAAGGAAGAGTTGCAGATGAAGATGAAGTTGAAAAAGCTGTTAAAAGCGGTGTTGTCATTGCTTTAAAGTGATCCCAAGGTTTAACTTTTCCAACTATTTTTAGAAATAATGGCAGAGTTACCATTGAATGAAATGCTAAACCACCCAATACAGCTGCCATATAAATACCTAATCTTTGAACAATTCCTAATAATGCTTGTTTATCTCCTGCTTGTTCTGCAACAACACCGGCAACAATTCCAAAAATTCCTATAGGAGTAAATTTTATAATAAAGGAAGTTACTTTCATCATAAGATCAAATCCCCCATTAAATAAATTAATAATGGGGTCTTTGTAAGAACTGGAGATTTTTGTTATAAAATATCCGATAAGAATAGAGAAGAATATAATTGCAAGCATATCTCCAGTAGCAAGTGCATTAAAAATATTTGTAGGTACCAACCTTAAAAGAATATTACCCAAACCACCGGAAACATTTGTCAGTGATTCAACATTTTCAGTAAAACCAAGATTTGCACCGACACCCGGTTGCAAAATATTTACCAGAATTAAACCGGTAAGAATTGCAAATAGGCTGGTAGTCACATAATACAAAATTGTTTTTAGACCTAATCTTCCAAGATTTTGTGCATCACCAATATTTACAACACCAGAAACAATTGAAGTTAAAATAAGCGGAACAATGATCATCTTTAAGGCTCTTAAAAATAAATCTCCAGCCCAAGAAACATAAACCACTCCCTCAGGAAAAAATAATGCAAAGATAATGGAAAGAAACAGTGCAATTAAAATTTGCCAGTGTAATTTTATTTTAAACATAACAGTCCGTATTTAATGCTAAATAGTTAAACATGAATATAATAATTTTTTTTTATTACAATAAATTTTTTAGAATTTCATCACAAATTGCATAACCATGTTTGGTCAGTTTTAAATTTCCCCCAATATTTTCAATAAAATTATTTTCGATCAATCTATTAAAATAATTCTTTTTACTTTTTAGCCATTCATTACCAAAAAATTTACTGAATTTATTTTTATTGAGTCCGCTGCTTCTTAAAGACAACATTACATATTCATTTAATTTTTCTTCTTCTGTTAAATGTTCAAAACTTCTAACTGCACTTTCTTTATTATTTATCTCTGTAATGTATTTTGTTAAACTTGAATAATTCCACCAGCGTTTTCCATTCATAAATGAATGTGATGCTGTTCCAAAACTTAAATAATCTTGATAATGCCAATACGCATTGTTGTGTTTGCATTCAAAACCTTCTTTACAAAAGTTAGAAACTTCATATTGATAAAATCCTTTTTGAGTGAGGAAATCTATTGTAAATGAATAAAGATCAGCATCGTAATCTGAATCATGCAAAGCAACTTTACCGTCTAAAACCATTTTGTTTAAAATCGTTCCTCTTTCTAATATTAAACTGTAAGTAGAGATATGATTTATGGGAAGTTTAACTGCCTGGACTAAATTATTCATCCATATCTCATTTGTCTGATTTGGCAAATTAAAGATCAGATCAACACTTATATTTTCAAATCCTGCTTTCTTTGCATCTTCAACAGTTTCAATTGCTGCATCTTTTGAATGAATGCGTGTTAAGAATTTTAATTCATTTTCATCGAATGACTGCACACCAATGCTTATTCTGTTAAAGCCAATTTCTCTAAATGATCTTAATTTTTCAAATGAAATTGTTCCGGGATTTGTTTCAATTGTTGTCTCAACATTATCTGAAACTTTAAAATTTATACTTATACTGCTTAATATTTCTTTTAAATAATCTGTCTCCATTAAAGATGGAGTTCCTCCGCCGAAAAATATTGAAGTAATTATTCTGCCATCAGAATATTCTTCAGAATAAAATTCAATTTCTTTTTTTAATGCAGATAAAAATGGTTTGATATTATCTGTTGTAATAATTGAATAAAAATCGCAGTAGATACATTTATGTTTACAAAACGGAATGTGAATGTAGAGAGCAGTTTCTTTCATCTTTAATTTTTAATCATCTCTTTTGCTCCTTTAATACTGGCTTCGGTAATAATCTCACCACTCATTAACTTAGCTATTTCTTCAACTCTTTTCTCTTTATCTAATTTTACAATTGAACTTACAACTCTTTCACCAACCAGCTTTTTATTTACGGCATAATGATAATTAGCATTGGCTGCTATTTGCGGCAAATGAGTAATGGCAATAATTTGGTGACTCTTGGAAAGTTCACACAAAGACTCGCCTACTCTCTGTGCAATTCTTCCGCTTATACCAGTATCAATTTCATCAAATATCAAAACAGGTAACGCTTCAGTTTTTGCAAGCACAGATTTTAAAGCCAGCATTACTCTTGATATTTCTCCACCTGAGGCAACTTTAATTAATGGTTTTACATCTTCACCAATATTTGTAGAAATAAAAAATTCTACCTCATCGCAGCCATTTTCTGTTATTTTTATTTTCTTGTTCCCATCTAAAATAAAATTGTCATCTTCAGCAGTTGTATGGGTTAACATTACTTTAAAAGAAGAATGTGCAATACCAAGTTCATTTAGAGTATGATTCACATTTTTTTCAATTGATGGAATTTTTGCTTTTCGTTTGGATGAAATATCGAATGCTTTTTCCTTACAAACATCTCTTAACTTCTTTATCTGTTTTTCTATTTCATTTATTTTTTCAGAAAAATTTTCTGCAAGTGATAATTCCTCACCGATCTTTTTTCTATGTTCAATTACGGCATAAATACTTCCGCCGTATTTTTTCTTTAATAGATTTATTGCTCCCAATCTGCTTCTCAATTCTTCAACCTGTTCTGGCTGAACTTCTATTTTTGAATTATAAGAACGAATGGAATCTGATATGTCTTTTATCTGTGAAAGGACATTTCTGTTTTCTCCTTCAATTTCAGAAAATGTTTTATCAATTATTGTAAGTTCGCTTAATTTTCTGTTTACTTCGCCCAAAACATCCTGCACTGAATTTTCACTGTTATAAAGAAGATCATAAATTGAAGTTGTAAGTTCAAGTAGTTTTTCTGAGTTTTCTAGTATCTTTAATTCCTTATTTATTTTTTCATCTTCATTTTCATTTGGAGCAACAGAATCTATCTCTTTTATCTGAAATGAATACAGATCTTTTTTCTCATTTAAAGTTTTTTCTTTTTCCTTAAATGAATTAAGCTCAGATATTTTATTTTGAAACTCTTTAAAAGATTTTCTGTAATCATTTAACAAAGATTCATGATTTACATACTGATCTAAAAATTCTATGTGAGTTTCCGTTCTAAGCAGGGATTGGTGTTCGTGCTGTCCGTGAATATCAATTAGCAGATCGCCTATTTGATTTATAAAAGTAAGTGGAACCGGTGAATCATTTACAAAACAGCGGTTTGCTCCTTTAAGTGAAATTTCCCTTCTTATAATTAATTCTTGAGTTGGACCTAATTCATTTTCTTTTAGCAGACTGTGAACTTTTTTGTTTTTTTCAACATTAAAAATCCCTTCAACAAATGATTTTAATGCTCCTTTTCTTACAACTTCTGTAGAAGCTCTACCTCCCAAAAGTAAACCCATAGCATCTACAATTATTGATTTACCCGCACCTGTTTCTCCGGTAATAATATTCAATCCTGTACCAAATTCAACATTTAGGTGTTCAATTAGTGCGTAGTCTTTTATTTCTAATGATTTTAACATACTTTGGTTATTTATAGGTGGGATAATTTAGCTTATTTTGATTGCAATTTCAAAAAAATATTTATATCCAGTAATAATAATCAGTTACTAATATCATTTCTTTTTTTAATAAAATGAGTATATTTATTTTATAGTCTAATTCTGAAATAATCTTATGAATATTTTATTACTATATCCTGAAATGCCGGATACTTTCTGGTCCATGAAACATTTAATGAAACTAATCGGAAAAAAATCCAGCTATCCTCCATTGGGTTTACTCACTGCAGCAAGCTTACTGCCTAAAGATTGGAACAAAAAACTTGTTGATCTAAATATCTCGTCAGTTAGCAATAAAGAAATAGCTTGGGCTGATTATGTGTTTATTTCTGCAATGAATGTTCAGGAAACTTTTGTAAAAAAGGCAATAAAATTTTGTAAAAAGTGTAATGCAAAAATAGTTGCCGGTGGTCCATTATTTACACACGAATATGAAAAATTTCCTGAAGTAGATCATTTTGTTTTAAATGAAGCTGAAATTACATTGCCACTTTTCCTGAAAGATCTGGATGAAGGTAATCTGCAAAGAATTTATAAAACAGATGAGTTCCCCGATGTTACTAAATCACCTATGCCGTTATGGGATTTGGTAGATCAAAAAAAATATGCTTATGCTATAGTTCAATATTCACGCGGATGTCCGTATATGTGTGACTTTTGCGATGTAACCGCATTATTTGGCAGAAGACCAAGGACAAAAAGTGCACAACAAATAATTGCGGAATTGAATAAAATTTTAGAATCAAACCTGCCGGAACTTATTCTATTTGCAGATGATAATCTTATTGGTAACAAGCGAGATTTAAAAGATAATCTCCTGCCTGAATTAATAAAATGGAGAGAAAATAATAAAAACGCTCCGGGATTTGCTACACAGGTAACTGTAAACTTAGCAGATGATGAAAAAATGATGCAGCAAATGATCGATGCCGGTTTCAGACATATTTTTGTCGGTATAGAATCACCGGAAGAAGAAAGTCTTGAATTTTGTAAAAAAACTCAAAATCTTAAAAGAGATTTATTAAACAATGTTAAGAAACTGCAAAAATTTGGTTTTATTGTAACTGCTGGTTTTATTGTAGGTTTTGATACAGATAAAGAAAGCATTTTTGATTCACAGGTTAAATTTATTCAGGAAAGTGGAATTGTAATTGCAACTGTAAATGTATTAAAAGCTCCTCCGGGTACAGAATTGCATGATAGGTTAGCAAAGGAAAACAGGTTAGTTGAATCTTTCGATTTTGATGAGAATAAAACAAACATCATAACAAAAATGACAGAAGTTAAACTCTTCAACGGCTACAAATATATTTTAGATAATATTTATAAACCGGAAATGGTATATAAAAGAGCAAAGATATTTTTACACGATTATGGCACGCATAAAACCAAAACACCTATTAAAAAAAGAATTTCTTTTAACGATATTTATACTTTCTTAAAATTAGTTATTTATGTAGGAATTTTGGGAAGTGAAAGAAAATATTTTTGGAAATTAGTATTTGAAACAAGAGCAACAAATAATAGAAATTTAGATCAGGCTTTCTTTTTTTCAGCTCTCATTTATCAATTTAAAATGTTGCATAATAAATTTTTGTTATCTTTTAACGAAATGAACATAAACAAACCTTAGTTTAAAATATTTTTATACAGATGAATTCCGCAAATAGTTTTAGAATCAATTATTTTACCGTTTGTTATTTTTTCCTCAATTTCATCTAGTGTAAATTCAAATAATTCCATTCCGTATTCACCTTCCTCTCTGTTGTGATTCCCTTCTTGTAGATCTTTAGCCAGATAAATATGAAGCACTTCCGAGCAAAAACCGGGTGTTGTTGTAATTGCTCCTAATTTAGAAATGTTTTTTGAAGAATAGCCTGTTTCTTCTTTTAATTCTCTTTCGGCACATTTTGAAGGACCTTCTCCTTTATCCAATTTGCCTGCAGGAAGTTCAAGCATAAATTTTTGAAAAGGATAGCGGAATTGTTTAACCATAATTAATTTTCCGTCATTTTTAACGGGAACAATTACAGCACCGCCCGGATGAACAGCAACTTCTCTTACAGCTTTGTTACCGCTTTCGTATTCTATCTCATCAACCTGAAGATCGAATACTTTTCCCTTAAAAACAATTTCACTTTTTTTTACTTTGAAGTTCATATTTTATTCCATTTCTATTTAATTAATAATCTCTTTTACCCTACCAATCTCACCACTCTCAAGCCTAACTTTAATTCCGTGTGGATGATTTCTTGAATTCGTCAAAATATCTTTAACTATTCCTTCTGTAAGTTTACCTGTTCTCTGGTTTTTTTTCAAAACAATTTTTACTCTTAAACCAATCTTGATCTCCGACCGTGTTTTGTAATTGTCATTCATTAATTATTAAAACTTTGTTAAACATACAAACCTGCGCTATATCCCGAAGCCCAAACCCATTGAAAATTATATCCACCGAGCCATCCTGTAACATCAATAACTTCCCCTATAAAGTATAATCCTTTAACTTTTTTGTCTCAAATGTTTTAGAGGAAAGTTCATTTGTATCAATTCCGTTTTTTGTAACTTCAGATTTTGCAAATCCCTCTGTGTCAGTCGGTATTATTTTTTAATTATAAAATAAATTACAAATATTTTCGATATCTTTTTCATTGTACTGATTTATAGATTTATCAAATCCATTTATATGAATAAATTTCTCTACTACTCTTTTTGGTAAAATTTTAGAAAGTTATGTCATCAAAAGAGATTTGGGACTTTCTGTTTTCCATTCTTTTATTTTTTCTGATAGATCGATTTCAGGAAGAAGGTTAATTGCTATTTCATCTCCTTCATTCCAATAATTTGAAATTTGGAGAATTGCCGGACCACTTAAACACTTATATGTAAACAGTATATTTCCGTTAAAAGACTTTCCATTACATGTCACATTTGAATTTACAGAGATGCCTGATAGTTCAGAAAAACTTTTTTGATCTTTTTCACTAAATCAAAATTATCCAAATCCTTTTAATCCATCAACGGAGATCAGGTATGCTCTTAAAGAGAACGCATTTGTG
>PFGS01000102.1:0-4106 GCA_002783525.1 Ignavibacteriales bacterium CG12_big_fil_rev_8_21_14_0_65_30_8
CATTAATTAAAATAGAAATATTATGTTTGCTTCCGCCGTAAGATATCATTCTAATTGAAATGTTTTTTAATGTATCAAATACTTTATTGATATTTCCTTTTTGATCTAAAATATTATCACCAACCACACAAACAATCGTCATATTTTTATTAACTTCTACACTGCCGTATAATTCAAGATCTTTTACTATTTCATTTAGGTATGTATCGTCATCAATTGTAACAGATAAAGCAATTTCAGAAGTGGTGGTCATATCAATTGAAGTTTTATATCTTTCAAAAACTTCAAAAACTTTTCTCATAAATCCGTAAGCAAGAAGCATTCTACCGGATTTAATTTTTATAGCAGTAATTCCATCTTTTGCAGCAGCAGCTTTTATTCCTTTACCTTTGGCAGAAGATGTAATTATTGTACCGGGATCAGAAGGATTAAGTGTATTTTTTAGTCTAACCGGAATATTAGCGATCTTTGCAGGTAATATACTAGTGGGGTGCAAAATTTTGGCTCCGAAATATGCCAGTTCTGCTGCTTCGTCAAAAGAAAGTTGTGATAAAGGTTTTGCATTTTTAACAAATTTTGGATCACTTGTATAAAAACCGCTTACATCCGTCCAGATTTGTATTTCTTCAGAATTTATTGCCTGACCAATTATCGATGCAGAATAATCACTACCCCCTCTTTTCAGGTTTTCAATCTCTCCGAACATATTTCTGCAAATATAACCTTGGGTAATGAACAATCTTATTTCCGGAAATTGATTTAACTCCCTTTCTAAATTTTCTTTAATGTAATAATTATCCGGTTCAAGATTGTTGTCAATTCTCATAAAATTAAGAGCTGGAATTAATTTTGCTTCTATTTTTTGTTCTAATAGATAATTGTAGAATAAGGCGGTAGATATCAATTCACCTTGAGCCAAAATAATTTTTCTTTCTTTGTGAGTGTAGTCACCATTTAAAAATTCCTTTAAATAATCTAAATGATGTTTAATAATTTCTCTACCTTTATTTTTATATTCTTGGTTAGTGAATAATTCATTTATTACTTTTGAATATTCTTCTTCAAAATCACTAATAATTTCTTTTGCTAAATCAATATTTCTATTTTCTAAATTATCGGCTAAAGTAAATAATTTATTTGTAGTTCCACTCATTGCAGAAAGAACAACAATTTTTAATTCATTGTTTGTAATTAATGAGGCAACTTCTTTCATCCTTTCAGCATTACCTATAGAAGTACCGCCAAATTTTAATACTTTCATCTTATTTATATATGTTAGAAAAAATCAACTTCGAAAGATAAATATTTTTAGATTAAACCAAACTCTTTTAATAGAAACAAACCAATAGTAATTGTAACAATAGAGCCAAGAGTTGTAATTACAACAATATTCCCCGCTAACTTACTGTTCCCACCCATCGCATCCGCCATAATAAAACTTACAATTGCTGTTGGACAGGCAAACAAGATAAAAATCATACCGAGATTTTGTCCAATAAATCCAAATTCATAGGCCAAAAATGACACAACCAGAGGAAGCAAAATTAATTTAACAGTAGAAGATGCAAAAGCAAGAGTTGATGCTTTTTTAATTTCAGTTAAATTTAGGTTACAACCAATCCCAATTAAGGCTAAAGGAAGAGCTATTGCAGATAAATAATCACCTGATTCAATAATAACTGAAGGAATTACTATTTTATAATAAGAAAATGGCAACGCAAATATTACAGCTAAGACCAAAGGATTGGTCAATATCTCAATAAAAGTTGATTTATAATTTATTTCTTTTTCACTACTTAGTGGAACTGTTAATGCAATAACAGCTAAGATATTGTAAAGTGGTAGAATAAATGCTAAAATAAGTGAAGCTTTTCCCAAAGCTATATTGCCATAAAGGCTGTCAATAACAGCAAACCCAACAATCGCAAAATTACCTCTGTAACTGCCTTGAATAAATACACCTAAATTTTTCCCTTCTTTTATAAAATATTTTGAAACGATCCAGATAATTAAATATGTTGAAATAATTGCAGTACAGATAAAAATAATTTCTTTAACATTTAAAGTTGTAGAAAGATCGATCTTTGAAATATTAAAAAATATTAATGCTGGCAGGGAAACATTAAAAACAAATTTGGAAGTAACTGTAACAAAGTTATCAGAAATAATTCTGAACTTTTTTAGAATAAATCCGAGGGCAATTATTAAGAATACTGGTGTGACTATTTCGGCAGTGAATAAAATATTTTGCATTATTTTTTAACTCTGTAAAACTTCCATTTTTTAATACCAACTTCAGCAATTGATTCTCCGTTAAGTTCGGGTATCCATAAATAATCATTATTGCTCCCGGTAATTATCTTCCCTTTACCAATGATACCACTAAATGTTTTCTCTTTTATAAGATTAATTGATTTAGCGATTATTGTAAATTCAAAATTTATATCAAAATTATTTTTATTTTCTATTTTAATTACAAGCCCATTATTAACATTACTTGCCTTACTATAGAAGATAAAAGAAACATTGCACTTCTTTTCTTCTACTAGCTTTTTCCAAGGATTTACTTTTTTTTGTGTAAATGAAGTATTTAATAGTGCTACACAAAACAAGATGAATATTTTTCTGTGATTTATGCTCACTTAGTTTTGAACTTTTACTAAATATTTAAATAATTTATTTTATAAATGTATATTAACAATATTATAATTTATCAAAATTAATTTATATTTTAGAGTTCATTCAACACAATTTGTTTGCTAATTAATATTTAATGTTATAACATAACATATGAATTGTTAATAATACAAATAATGGAGAGAAATTTATGGGAATTCTCTTAAGAAAATTATTTAATACTTTTTTAATCTTTTTTCTAATCTCTAATATATCACTATCTCAAGATCAAATCTCAAAGCAGCTAAGTCCACGTAATGCAAATTATGATATTACTGTTACACTGGATACTAAAACAAAAACACTTGAAGGCAGTGAAGTTTTAACCTGGACAAATCTGTCTAAAGAAAATGTTTATGAACTGCAGTTTCATTTATACTTAAACGCTTTTAAAAATTCCAATTCTACTTTTATGAAAGAGTCCCGAACAGGAGTTTCTAAAAGGAATCGAAATATAACTGTCGGTGATTGGGGCTGGATAGATATCAGTACAATGAAAACATTAGACGGTAAAGATTTAACAGATAGGATTAAATTTATTCAACCAGACGACGATAACATTGATGACCAAACGGTAATTAGTGTAAGATTAGATGAACCGGTTAGACCGGGAAGATCAATTCAATTAAAAATAGATTTTACTTCAAAACTGCCAAAAGTAATTGCAAGAACCGGTTATGAGGATGATTTTTTCCTTGTCGCTCAGTGGTTTCCAAAATTAGGTGTTTATGAATTTCCCGGAATAAGAAATGCAACTAAAGGTGGCTGGAATTGTCATCAATTTCATGCTAATTCTGAATTTTATTCAGACTTTGGAGTTTACAATGTAAGCATTACTCTGCCGGATAACTTTATTGTTGGAGCAGTTGGAGTTCTTCAAAATAAAAAAGAAAATAGTGACAGCACAATAACCTATAAATATAAAGCAGAAGATGCAGTTGATTTTGCGTGGACTGCTTCTCCGCATTTTAAAGTTTTTGTAGATATGTGGAATAATGTAAAATTAATAATTCTTATGCAGCCTGAACATACAAGTTTAACACCAAGAGTTCTAGAATCCCTAAAAGGTTCGTTAGAATATTTTTCTAATAATTTAGGTGATTATCCATATCCAATTGTGACTGTAGTTGATCCTCCGCTAAAAGGAATGGAAGCAGGTGGAATGGAATATCCAGGATTTTTTACCATTGTGAGTTTATGGAATTTACCCAAAGGTATTAGATTTCTGGAGAATGTAACGGTTCACGAATTCGGCCATACTTACTTTATGGGAATTCTTGCCTCGAATGAATTTGAAGATCCTTGGCTTGATGAAGGTTTTAATTCTTACTATGAAGCAAGAACAATGGACTCACTTTATGGAGTGAAAACTTCTTATGTTGATTTTTGGGGATATAATTATGGAACAAGAGAAAATCAAAGACTGAGTT
>PFGS01000102.1:4256-4608 GCA_002783525.1 Ignavibacteriales bacterium CG12_big_fil_rev_8_21_14_0_65_30_8
TAATGAAAACTTATTATGAAAGATGGAAATTCAAACATCCTTCAGCGCAAAATTTTATTAAAATTGTAAATGAGATTTACTCTAAAAGACTCGATAATAAATTTGGTGAAAATTTAAACTGGTTTTTCGATCAATTTTTATATGGAACAGCTGTCTGCGACTATAAAGTTTCTAGTATTAATAATGTTGAGATCAGACAACCCAGTGGAATTTACGATAGTGCAAATGTTAAAAAATCATATAAGTATAAAAGAACAAAAGAAAAAAATTATAGTTCCTCTTTTTTAGTTTCCAGATTGGGTGATGCAATAATGCCAACAGAAATTGAAGTGCATTTTACTGATAATACTGA
>PFGS01000102.1:4614-7175 GCA_002783525.1 Ignavibacteriales bacterium CG12_big_fil_rev_8_21_14_0_65_30_8
TTTTATTTGGGATGGTAAAGCACAAAATAAAAATTTTACATTTGAAGGCAAAAAACAAATTGAATGGGTTAAGTTAGATCCTAAAGACAAAAATTTAATGGATATAAATATTTTTAATAATAGCTTAACTACAGATAAAAAAACTACTGTAATTAATAAATACTTTACAAAATTTCTTTATCTGGTAGAAAATATAATGCTTTCTTTATCAATGTTATTTTAAATAGAAGAGAAATAAAATGAAATTTATCAAATCATATTTTAGCGGAATCAATTCTACTTTTAGCAGATTAAAAATTTTATCAATGCTTTATGTGCTAACATTAATATTTGCATTGGGTGTTGCAATACCATTTAGAGGAACAATCTCAGCTGATATAGGTTCATCAATGGCGGCAATAAAATTACTTAAAGATTTTGATTATACAACCTACACTAATTTTATGCATCTTTTTGGTGATACGATTCAACCACTTTTAAAAACAGCATTTTTATTTGGAATATTATATGTAATATTTTTTGTATTCTTTTCAGGTGGTATAATCTCATCTATAAAAAATGGGACAAATTCTTTATCTCAATTTTGGGCTGATAGCTGGACATATTTTTCAAGATTCTTTAGAGTGTTTTTATATTCTTTCCTATCAATGATTATTGTTACTCTTATCGTTTTCTTTCCTACAGCTGCTATTGTTGCCGCAATAAGTGATAGTGTTAAAAGTGAAGCAACATATTTTTATATAATTTGTTCGGCTTTGATTATTTTTTTGTTATTAATATCAATTATTGTTTTAGTTTCCGATTACTCAAAAATTATGATGACCGGGAATAATGCATTAAGACCTTTTAGAACAATGTTACGAGCAGTGAGTTATATTTTTAAACATTTCTTTTCTGTTTATGGAATGAACTTATTATTTTTAATTACAGGTGTAGCTTTATTTGTTTTGTATAATATAATTGCTGATAAGTACTGGATGACATCAGGTATATCAATATTTATTGTGTTTTTGATCCAGCAGATATTTGTTTTTATCAGAATATTTTTAAAGATATCTATTTATGGCGGAGAGGTTGATCTAGTTAAAAAGTTAGGCTAATTAAAAATCTATTAAATCTTTTTCGTCAGTAAACTCCTGTATAGTATCAATTAATTTATTCTTATCTATAATTACAGCTGTTAATTTATTTCCTGCATAAGCAGAAGTATCAATATAATAAGTGTTGCTTTTTTTATCGAACTGAACTTCATCTTTTCTTGTATGCCCTACTATTTGAAGTTTCCCAAGATTGACTAATTTATTTCTTGTCCAAACAATACTGTTCTCTTTTAATATATTTTCTTTTACAACATTTTCTAATTTATCAATATCCAATTTTCCATCAACTATTATTTCATTTTCAAATTCTATAGAAATACCGGCATGGGAGAGAAAACAATCATCCAGATTATAAAACATTGAAGTTTTTTCTATAATTTGTAAATGTTTATCAAGTTTATCGTGATGTTCATCATAAGAAAGAATAGTTGTTTCATAACCATTGTAAATCCAGTTTCTACCCATATCGCTAAAAGGATTTTTCATAAAGTGATAGAACATTAATTCGTGATTTCCCGGTACAAATTTTATCTTTTTGGAAATTACATATTCAACGGTTTCAAATCCAAAATTACCCCTGTCAACCAGATCACCTACACAATAAAGTGGGATTTTTGGATACTTCTTCTCTACTTTTTTTACTAAACTTTTTAATGTGTTTACACAACCGTGTACATCGCTTATTACTGCAATCATATATTAGAAGTGATAATTTTTTTTGGCAAAAGATGTAAGTTCATCTCGGAATTTGGGATGTGCAATTTCTATTAATGCTTTTGTTCTTTCTCTAATGCTTTTACCGAATAGATAAGCAACTCCGTATTCAGTTACTACATAGTGAACATCACCTCTGGAAGTTACTACACCGGCACCGGGATTTAACATTGGTACTATTCTGGAAATTGTATCATTTTTTGTTGTAGATGGCAATGCAATTATAGGCTTACCTCCATCAGAGTGTGCCGCACCTCTTACAAAATCAACCTGTCCACCTATCCCGCTGAATAATTTTGTACCTATTGAATCAGCACAAACTTGTCCTGTCAAATCTATTTCAAGTGCAGAATTCACTGCAACCATCTTATTGTTTTTGGCAATAACAAAAGGATCATTTACATATTCTTGTCTGTGAAATTCTACCACCGGATTGTTATCTATAAAATCATAAGTCTTTTTTGTACCAAGTACAAATCCGGCAATAATTTTACCGGTATGCAAAGATTTTTTTTCACCATTTACTATGCCCATTTCAACCAGATCAACAAGTCCATCAGAAAACATTTCTGAGTGAATTCCCAAATCATTTTTTTGCATAAGATATTTCATCATAGAATCCGGAATTGCACCAATACCCATTTGAAGTGTAGAACCATCTTCTATTAGTCCGGCAATATTTTCACCGATTGTATCATAAATTTTTAGTGTTTCAGAACTGGAATTTGGATCTACTTGCGGTAACTC
>PFGS01000115.1:0-5882 GCA_002783525.1 Ignavibacteriales bacterium CG12_big_fil_rev_8_21_14_0_65_30_8
ATTTATTCTCCTTTTATTTAATTTATTTTTTAAAAGTTAATGAAACTTTATGAAATAATTTCTAATTTATTTGATAAGGATAATATAAAATAATATCAGGAGTATATTGTGAAATCAAATAATATGTTGGCAGTTATATTATTGGGGTTGGTGAGTCTAGGACATTTAGTAAGAGTTATCTTTTCTATTAATGTAGTTGTCGGAAGTACAGTTATTCCAATCTACATTAGTATTATTGCTTTCTTGTTATTTGGTTATGCTGCTTATTCTATCTGTGATATTAAAAAATAATATTAATCATCTATATTTTTTGTCGCTAATAATTTTGGTAAGTAATAAATACTAGATATTAATATTATTGCTGTAAAAGCTGCACCTGTTAAAAAAGGATATTGATAACCTATATATTCAAAAGCAAAACCTCCCCAAAGCGGACCCAATACCCTTGCAAATGCAGAGAAGGATTGATTTACACCCAGAGTAAAACCCTGCTCAGTATCTGATGTATTTTTTGAAATAAGACTTAACATTGTCGGCTGAAGAGAGCCTGTACCAAATGCCAAAACTACTGTAACAATAATTAAACCGCTCATATTTCCGGCATAAGGTATCATTGCTAATCCGATCATCATTAAAAATGCTGCACCAATTACAATTTTTGCATCACTGAAATATTTAGTTATAATTCTTAAAAGACCACCCTGAACACCGGCTGAAACTATCCCGATTATTCCATACATAATTCCATTTTGCATATCATTGAATTTGTAAACCTTATATCCGATTAGGGCAAATGTTCCGTATATATTTGCTACTGAAAAGACCAGGATAAAAAACATAATTATCAGAAAAGCTATTTTATTGTTCTTGAATAAAACTTTAACAGCAGGTATATCAACTAATTTCCTGACTTTTTTAGTTGCGTGATCAGCAGTTTTCTTTAAAGACTCAGGTAAAAAGAAAATTGTAAACAAAAAGGCCATAAATGAAAATGAAGCACTTGCAAAACCCGTTACTTCATAACCATATTTCGAAAGAAATCCACCTATTAAGGGGCCAAACACAAATCCCAAACCAAAAGCTGCGCCAATCATACCCATTCCTTTGGAACGGTTATCTTTAGTAGTTATATCTGCAATGTATGCCTGAGCAACTGCAACACTACTTCCACCAACACCTGCAACTACTCTTGATATTAGCAATAGCATAAAGGAATTTGTAAAAGCAAATATTACATAACCAACAGCATTTAAAAACAAACATCCGATTATTAATGGTCTTCTACCAACACGGTCAGATAGATTTCCTAAAATAGGACCAAAGATGAATTGTGTTAATGAATAAATTGCTAAAACTAAACCAATAGAAAATTCGTTTAAGTTAAGTTCAATGGTAGAAAAGGTAGGAAGAATTGGAATTAAAATTCCAAAACCTAAAAGATCAATAAAGACTGTTAAAAATATTAACGATAAGGACGATTTATTTTTCAATTTAATCTAACTACTATTAACCGAAAAAATTTTTAACAATAAAGATACGAAGATTTAATTTACTTTGTTAAAATTTTAGTTGAAATTTGTTTGTTTTGTACTTCAGTTAGTATGCTTTTTGTATCATTAAATGATTCAAACATTTCAGTGTATGTTGAATCATTAAAAAATTGATGAACCGGAGATGTGAGATAATATGTATTTGGTACAATAATAAATTCATTTTTTGTTTTTGTTTTACCTTTGAATACATAAGTTGGAAGATAATCAACAAGCGAAACGGAAATTTTATTTGTGTTTAGATTTTTTTCTGCTTTAAGCTTTAATATTACTCCCCCGTTTGAATATCTCCCTCTTTGATTTGAAATAAAATTTCCTAGTGAATATGCTACAAATATATTTCCATTTTCTGACTTAAAAACTTTTTTGGTCTGTACAACATGAGGGTGTGAACCAATTATAATATTAGCTCCGTATTTTATACAGGAATCAACAACTTGATTCTGATAATTATTTGGTGTTCTTGAATATTCATCTCCAAAATGTAAATACACAATTATTAATTCTGCTGATTTTCTTTGTGTCAAATAGATATCTTCCTTTATAAATTCAAACTCAATTCTGTTAATCATATAACTATTGTCTTTTGGAAGATAATTACCATTAGTTCCAAAAGTATAACTTAATATTGATGTTTTGATTCCGTTTATATTTAAAATCTTAATTGAATCTCTGTCATCCTCATTTATAAAAGTACCGGAATACATCAATCCATTTTCGCTTATCTTTTTGATCGTTCTTTCTAATCCATATTGACCCAGATCCAAGGCATGATTATTTGCAGTTATCAGCATATCAAAGCCGGAATTTTTTAATGCTGAAATATATTCATCAGGAGTATTGAATAACGGGTATCCTCTATATTTAACAGAATCTCCGCCTAAAACTGTTTCTAAATTACCAATTGTAAGATCTGATTCAGATAAATAATTTTTTACATATTTATAAACAGGATCAAAATTAAACCCAGAATCATTTTTTGCAAAATTAAACTGAGAAGAGTGGCACATTAGGTCGCCAACAAATGAAAAAGTTGCTGATGTTACAGAATCTTCTTTTATTATATTAAAACCGAAGGAATTTGAATTTGATAATGTAGTAATAATAAAAAGTAGTATTATTATATTAAGCATAAGTATCATCTTAATAAAAAAAAGCTGAATTATCAATTGATAATTCAGCTTAAAATAAGTTAAGCAATAAACTATTAGTTATTTGCTTTTCTTTGAGCTTTTAATTCTTGAATACCTTTTCTCATTTCTTGAGCATCTTTTCTTAATTGGCTCAATCCTTTTCTTAGACGAGTACCAGCTGCAGCTTGTCCTTTGACATAGAATTTTTCAAAATCTTGTTCCATGTCACGAACTGTTTGCATTAGACTTTCATATTGTTGCATATAACACCTCTTTATTAAATTGAAAAATAAGTTATTTAGTATTTTCTAATATTATTTCGGCAATATCTTTTACATGAACCTTTTCATTTCTTTCAAAATGCTTAACACCGTCAGTCATCATTGTCATACAAAACGGACAGGCAGATGCAATAGTTTCTGCACCCGTTTCTAATGCTTCTTTTGTCCTCTCAATGTTAATTTTTCCACCTTCTTCGTCCTCTAAAAACATTCTTCCACCACCGGCACCACAGCAAAATCCACGAGTTTTGTTCCTTTTCATTTCAATATAATTGATTTTATTGACTTTTCCCAATGAATTTCGTGGAGAATCAAAAATATTATTATATCTGCCTAAATAGCAAGAATCGTGAAAAGTAATAGTTTCTTCATTTTTTACAGTGTTTTCTTCTAATTCAAGTTTACCATCTTCTAAAAGATTTTCAATTAGTTCTGTATGATGAAGAACTTCAAAATTTCCTCCAAATTGTTTGTATTCATTCTTTATTGAATGATAACAATGAGGACAAGCTGTAACTATTTTTTTAACATTGTAATTATTTAATTTTTCAATGTTCTCCTGCATCATAGTTTGAGCTAAATATTCATTCCCAAGTCTTCTAGCTGTATCACCATTACATTTTTCTTCCGTCCCTAATATTCTAAAATTTACATTTCCTTTTTGCATCAGTTTTGCAAAGGCTTTTGTTACTTTCTGATATCTTGCATCATATGACCCTGCACAACCAACCCAAAACAATATTTCTCCATTTGGATCTTCTTCCATTGTTTTTATATCCATACCTTCTGTCCAATTTGCTCTATCTGCTGGATTAAATGCCCAGGGTGTAAAATTAGTTTCAATACTTTTAAAAACATTATTCAAATTAGAAGGAAATTGTGCCTCACTTAAAACAAGATCTCTTCTCATATCAACAATTGAATCTACATGTTCAATCATTACAGGACATTCTTGAACGCAAGCCATACAAGTTGTACACTGCCATAAATTAAGATCAGGAATATAATCGTGAACAAGAGTTTTATTTGTTATTTCTTCATCTGTTAAATTATTGGCCAATAAAGGTGATTTATCTTTTGTCCTTTTTCTTATTTGAACAATTATTTCTCTTGGTGATAAAGATTTTCCAACAGTTGCAGCGGGACAAACAGATTCACACCTTCCGCATTCTGTACAAGAATAACCGTCTAAAATCTGTTTCCAAGAAAGATGTTCAATATCAGCTGCACCAAAATTCTCCAAATTTTCATCTTCAAGATTTATTGGTTTTAATGTGTTTCTAACATCATCTAAATTTGAAAAGAAAGTGTTTGGAATTGAAGTTAAAACATGTAAATGCTTTGAATAAGGAAGTACATTTAGGAATCCTAAAACAACAACAATATGTATCCACCAAAATATTTCATAAAATAAATTAGCTGAGTTATTATTACCTGAATAAAAAAGAGTACTCAGGTAATAAGAAATAGGTCTCATTTCGTTGGATTGTAAAACAAAATTATGTTTTGCAATAAGTGCAGTGTTTTGTCCAAACATAGAAACACAAACAAGAAAGATAAGAGATAATATAAATATGGCATCTAGTTTTCCTGCTTTACCAACTTCTAATCTTGGTACTTTTAGTACAACTCTTCTGAATATTGCAAGCAAAACTGAAACTATGACAATAGCTCCGAAAATATCTTGGGTAAATGTCACAAGACTAAAGAAAAATCCGGTTGATTCATAACTAAAAGACGGGAAGAATCCTTGTACAAGCGCTTCAACCACTGCAAATAAAAAGAGTAAAAATCCCCAAAAGATCATTGAGTGCAGAAGGCCGGCTATTTTAAATCTAAATAATTTTTTTTGAAAGATTGCATATTTAAAAACATTTAGAATTCTTAAACCAATGGAATTACATCTTTTATCTTCTTTTTTAGCAACCAGCATATATCGGATTAAATTTCTGGCACTGTAGAAAAAGAATCCCATTGCCAAAACAAATACGAGAATAAAAACTATAGATTTAATTTCCATAATATTTCCCCTAATATAGTTTAATTAGTCGGCGGTAATTTTTTAAATTTGTTTGAAGCACTTGCAAATAAAGAAGCTGCAAGAAAAACTTTAACTACCATCCAGACTGAAAAAATAACCGCACCTAAAGTAAAACTTTGTTTTAGATCACCGTTGATGAATAGACTCAGAAACAGAGAACCTGAAACTAAAATAAAAATATTTCCAGCAAACATTGAAAGAATTGTAGCAAGATAATTATTATTTTTTTCTATCAAATAACCAACCAAGAATGCTGCTATAGGAAATGATAGCAAATAACCGCCTGTTGGGCCAAACAATCTTGCTGCACCAATTAAACCATCGGGTGTTTGTGCAAAAACGGGCAAACCCAAAACTCCCAACGATAAATATAATATTTGACTTAATGCTCCATTTCTTGCACCTAAAAATGCACCTGAAAGAAGAACAATTAATGTTTGGAGTGTAAAAGGTACAGGTTTAACCGGTACTGTAATTTGTGCTGCTATTACAGTAAGTAATGAAAAAGTTATTATCCAAAAGAGTTGTGATGAAATAGCAGCTGATAAATAACTAACAAATATATTTTTGTTTACATTTTCAGTTGATGACATATTTAATTCCTCATTAAATTACTTTTAAAAAATTCCGAAGTCTTATTTAGTAAAGCGTCAAATTTTTGATTACTTCCTTTAAATGGATGTTGAATATCAAATGTGTGGCCTGTTGCTTCAATTGGATAAAATTCTGTTTTCTTTTTATCAGACCATTCAAATAACATTTCTCCTTCTTGAAAAGGAACTGCCAGGTCTTGTTTACCGTGTGCAATAAAAAATGGTTTGTTTAACTCTTTAACTGATTTTTTAATGTTAAGATCATTGTCTCCGTTTTTTTCAAT
>PFGS01000115.1:5894-7151 GCA_002783525.1 Ignavibacteriales bacterium CG12_big_fil_rev_8_21_14_0_65_30_8
AGACACATTTAATTTCATAACCTGGTTAGTTCGTGTATTTAATACCTCAAATACACCCTTCTCTCTCCATCTAACTTTCTGTATTTCAGAATATCTATCTAAATTTGAAACTGAAGCCCAAGTTGCTACTGCATTTACTGAATTGTTTTTACATCCAGTTATAATTGAAATTGCACCACCTCTGCTATGTCCTAATAATCCAATATTTTTATTATTAACATTACAAAAATTGCCATTTAAATAAGCAGAAATAATTTCATTTAATTCATTAAACTCTAGTGAAAAAGTATTATTTGCAAATTTATCAAGTTCTGTAAATTCTGTTAAACTATTACCTACTCCATTGTGAGAAAAATTAAAAGTAATTACAAAGAAACCATTTTCTGATAAATATTTGCCTATATAAGGACCAAATCCCCAATCTTTGAATCCTTTAAACCCATGAACTAAAATAATACAAGGAACTGTACCAGCATTCTCATAACCGTATGTAGTTATTCTAAGTTTTTCTTTCTGTGAGGTGATAAGTACAAAATTTTTACTCATTGCTTTGAAATATGCCGATTATAGACAGAAAAGTCAAGAAATTGTAAATTATGATTAAACAATAAAAGATAAAATATTTTTATAAAAAATTATATGTCTAATTTGAATTTCGTAATTTTATAATTAAAAATTTTATAATTAAAATAAGAACAAATTTATAATATGAATAATTTGCTTGTAATACCATCAATAGATATTAAAGACGGAAAAACTGTTAGAGTTGTTCAGGGAATACCTGAATTAGACTGTCAAGAATATGGAAGTAATCCGGTTGAAATGGCAAGGTTATGGCGTGCGGAAAATGCAAAAATGATACATGTTGTTGATTTTGATGGTGCTTTGGAACACTCACAAAAAAATCTTAACATAATAAAAGAAATGTGTTCATCAGTTGTAATACCTGTACAATTTTCTGGAGGTATTAGAAATTTAGATGATGTAAAAAAAATAATGGATACGGGTATTATCAGATTAGCAATCAGTACAATGGCTTTTGAAAATAAAAAAGATTTAGTAAAAGCATTAGAAATATTCGGACCAAAGAAAATTGTTATTGCTTTAGATATCTTAAAAAAGGAATTAATAATTAAAGGTCGAAAAATAAAAACCGGTATAAACTATTTACAATATGCAAAACAAATGGTAGAATTGGGAATAGAAAGATTTTTAGTAACTGATATTACTAAAAACGGAATGATGTCCGGTCCAAAT
>PFGS01000017.1:0-442 GCA_002783525.1 Ignavibacteriales bacterium CG12_big_fil_rev_8_21_14_0_65_30_8
ATATCGATCTATTTGAGAATTATAATTTTGAATTTCTGATATCAAATTCTGCCGGATGCGGATCTTTTATGAAGGAATATACTGATTTATTAAAAGATGATAATGAATATGCAATAAAAGCAGAAAAATTTTCATCTAAAATCAAAGATATAACGGAATTCTTTTTTGAAAAAAATATTAAACTTAAGTATAAAGATTTAAAAGAAAACATTACCTATCACGATGCTTGTCATCTTGTTCATGGGCAGGAAATATATGATCAGCCAAGAGAATTATTAAAGAATTTTTGTAAGAGTAATTTTATAGAAATGAACTATTCCACTTTTTGCTGTGGAAGTGCAGGTATTTATAATATATTAAGACAAAAAGATTCACAAGTGTTTTTAGATAAAAAAATGCAAAATATAGCTCAAACAAATGCTGATATTGTAGTTACTGGAAA
>PFGS01000017.1:465-1286 GCA_002783525.1 Ignavibacteriales bacterium CG12_big_fil_rev_8_21_14_0_65_30_8
AATACGGGGTAAAGAAATCTAATTTAAACATCCAAGTAAAACACATTGTAAGTGTTATAAACGAACAAATTGTAACAGAATAGTATAAAAAAATTTTTAGAATCTATTTGTTTTATTAATAAAGTTTTATAACTTTATTTTTTAAATTATTAAGATTGAGAAGCAATATTTTAATCATTTCAAAACATAATAGATTTTGTTGATGTTTAACCTATATTGCTTGTTGTGAGCCTTAAAATTTACCCTTAAAAAAATAAGATTATCACTAAATTATTACATAGTTGTGTTCAAGTAAAAGGGAGAGAATGAAAAAATCATTTCTTGATTATGTATTAAGAGTTAGATTACCAATTACCTTATTTGTTGTATTAGCTAGTTTTGCTATTACATATTATGTCTCCAGAGCCGAAAGAGACGGACTTGGATATACGCCTGATCAACCAATAAATTATTCCCATAAATTACACGCAGGGCAGATGAAAATTGACTGCCAATATTGTCATATTGGAGTTGAAAAGACAAGACACGCAATGGTACCGGCAGTATCAACTTGTATGAATTGTCATACTATTGCAAGAGCAGATAGGCCAGAAATTATAAAATTAAAAAAATATTATGATGAAGGAAAAGCAATTCCATGGAAGAGAATTCACCGTGTTCCGGACTTTGTTTATTTTAATCACAGTGTACATGTGAGTAAAGGAATTGATTGTATTAGTTGTCACGGTGATATAAGGAACATGGATAAAGTTGGACAAATGAAATCATTTACAATGAGCAGTTGTTTGGACTGCCATAGAGATGCTCATAAAAATGTTCCA
>PFGS01000017.1:1388-3217 GCA_002783525.1 Ignavibacteriales bacterium CG12_big_fil_rev_8_21_14_0_65_30_8
ATGGAAAGAAAAAAATTTTTCTATTCTTTAGGATTAGGTGCTATTGGATTTTTTGCAGCAAAAAATTTTCTATTTAATATGCTTAAATCTAAAAAAGTAAAAATAAATAAAACAAATGTTGTTAAGAACTCAAGAGTAAAAATAAATCCTCTTGCAGTTAGCAGAAAAAAAACAGGCGTTAATAATGGCTGAAAATATTGACAATAAAGAAATAGAATTAGTAAGAGATCCAAATTACTGGCAGGGATTTAAGTCTATTCAAAATGACCCTGAATTTGCAAAAGCAAAAAAAGGTGAAGAAAAGAATTTACAATTAAATGAAAATGGTGGACTTTCACGAAGAAAATTTTTGGCATTGGTTGGTGCTTCTGCTGCATTAGCCGGAGTTGGGTGTGCTGATTACCGTGATAAAGGCGAAATAATGCCTTACAATAAAATGCCTGAAGAGATCTCATTAGGCAAGCCAACATTTTATGCTTCTACTTGTAATCTTTGTACAAACTCTTGTGGTATCTTGGTTAGAACCAGAGAAGGAAGACCAATAAAAATTGATGGAAATCCGGATCACCCAGTAAGTAAAGGAAAAATTTGTGCAAGGGGACAGGCAAGTGTTTTAGATCTTTATGATCCTGACAGATTACAAAATCCATTAAGAAAATCAGAAACTGGAAAATATTTAAAGACCACTTGGGAATCTGCAAACGCAGAAATTTTTGAAGCACTTGATAGGTCACAAGAACAGATAGCGATAATTACACATCAAATAAATTCACCAACTACAAAAAAAGTATTAGACGATTTCCAAAAGAAATATAAAAATTCAAAAGTATATTCTTATGAGCTTTTTGATGACAACATAAGGAATAAAGCTTGGAATAAATGCTACGGAAGTGATTTGTATCCATTAATTAAATGGGATGAAGCAAAAGTAATTGTGTCTTTAGAAGGTGACTTTTTAGGTAATGATGGAAATAAGGTAGAGAATGCCCGCTTATTTGCAGATGGAAGAGATGTAGAAAATATTAAAAAGTTTAACAGACTTTATGTTGCTGAAGCTAATATGTCTTTAACAGGAATTAATGCCGATTACAGATTAAGGATAAAACCTGAACTTCAGTATGAATTTGCAATGAGTATTTTAAATGAACTAACCAGAAGAGATAACTTAAAATTGCCAATCTCTGTTTCCGGTTTTTCATTAAAATCGTTTATTAAAGAGAATAATTTAAAAGAAAATTATGTAAAAAATCTTGTAAACGATTTGATCAACAACAAAGGTAAAGCTATTGTTTATGCAGGTAGAAGTTTACCTGAAGAAACTCACATTGCTGTAAATTTATTGAACGAAGTTTTGGGCAATAATAATTTATACAGCACAAATGAATCATATGAATCAAATGTTAAATTAAATTCATTAGAAGATTTTAACTCCTTAGTAAGTGAAATGAAAAACGGTAAAATAAGTACTGTAATTCATTTCGATTCTAACCCTGTTTATCATTTCCCTGATAATATGGGGTACAAAGAAGCATTAAAGAATGTAACTAAAATTATTACACTTACAGAAAGTATGAATGAATCTTCTTCTGAAAGTAATTTGGTGTTACCTATAAATCACCAATTAGAAGCTTGGGGAGATGCTAAAACAAGAACTGGATTCTATTCACTTCAACAACCTGTAATTTCTCCGTTATTTAATACTCGACAAAAAGAATCCGTAATCCTTCATTGGACAAGAGGTAAAGATGAAAAATATACAGAGGATTTATATCATAAATATTTAATGGATAATTGGAAAACAAATATTTATCCTGGATTAAACTCTAAAA
>PFGS01000017.1:3278-6797 GCA_002783525.1 Ignavibacteriales bacterium CG12_big_fil_rev_8_21_14_0_65_30_8
GAATAATACAAAATTTAAATTTGATAATAAATCTTTGTCAGGATTGACATCATCTCCTAAAAAATCAAATGGATTTACTGTTGTTGTTAGAGAAAGTTATGCTTTAGGCGACGGAAGGCAAGCAAATAATGGCTGGCTTCAAGAATTACCAAATCCTTTAATTCAATCTGTTTGGGATAATTATGCTTCCATTTCTAACGAAACAGCAAAAAGTTTATCAGTTAAGAATAATGACAAAATAAGTATTGATACAGGGAATGGTAAATTTGAATTCCCAATTTTCATACAACCCGGAGCTGCAAACAATACCATTACTATTGATTCTGGTTATGGAAGAACAACTGTCGGTAAAGTTGGAGAAGGTACTGGTTTTAGTATTAGCGGATTGATGAACAAACAACCAAAATTTACACCTTGGATTTTTACAGATGCAAAAGTTTCTAAAACCGATGGTACGTATACAATAGTTACAGATCAGGAATCTCATCTTTTTGAAAAATCTCCTTCAGAAAATATTTTTGCCGAAAGAGGAATATTGGTAGAAGGTACTGTTAATGAGTATAAAAAACATCCTCATTTCTTAAAAGAAGAAAGAGAAAAAGAACATCATAAATCACCTGAAATTTATCCAGTTCATAAAGAACTTTATAATGGTGTAAAATGGGGAATGGCAATTGACCTTAACAAATGTATTGGCTGTAGCGATTGTATAGTTGCTTGTAATGCTGAAAATAATGTTCCAATTGTTGGTAAAGAACAAATGGAAAAAGATAGAAGAATGCAATGGTTAAGAATTGATAAATATTATTCAGGCTCTTTTGATGAACCAATAGTAAGTACACAACCAATGCTTTGCCAGCAATGTGATGATGCACCTTGTGAAAATGTTTGTCCAGTTGCAGCAACAACTCATTCTACAGATGGACTAAATCAAATGGTCTATAACAGATGTGTTGGAACACGTTATTGTGCTAACAACTGTCCCTATAAAGTTAGAAGATTTAATTACTTTAATTTCAGAGATTATTTCAAAGATGGATATCAGCAAGAAGATACCTTTAATCTTGTATACAATCCTGAAGTTTCTGTAAGATCTCGTGGTGTTATGGAAAAATGTACTTTCTGTATTCAAAGAATTATGGAAGAAAAAGCTTCAGCAATAAGAGAAGATAGAGAAATTATCGGTTCAAATGTAAAAACAGCTTGTCAGGAATCTTGTCCTACAGATGCAATTAAATTTGGCGATATAAATGCTAAAAATTCAGAATTTACAAAATATAGAAATCACAAACTAGGGTATTATGTATTAGAAGATGTTAATACAAAACCCAATGTTACATACATTGCAAAACTTAGAAATACTCATACGGAGGAATCTTGAGTTTGGATTATTCCAAAGATATGGTTCAGTTTACAAAAGAACCCAGGTTAGTTGAGTTAGATGATATAATCTCAAAACCGATGGATACAAATCCATCAAGGAAATATTTTATTGCTCTCGCTTTTACTTCAAGTTTGATGCTCTTTGGATTTTTATGCATTGCTTATACATTCTATTTTGGTATAGGTGCCTGGGGAAATAATCAGACAATTGCCTGGGGATTTGGTATTACAAACTTTGTTTTTTGGGTAGGTATTGCTCACGCCGGTACATTAATTTCTGCTATACTTTATCTTTTAAGACAAAGATGGAGAAATGCAATTGCAAGATTTGCAGAAGCGATGACAATATTTGCTGTTATTTGTGCAGGCCTATTTCCAATTATACACACAGGTCGTCCTTGGCTTGCCGGTTATTTAATCCCTTATCCAAACTCTTTAAATCTATGGCCAAATTTTATTTCTCCACTTGATTGGGATGTTTTTGCGGTATCAACATATTTTACGGTTTCACTTTTATTTTGGTATCTGGGCTTAGTACCCGATTTTGCAATTTTAAGAGATAGAGCAAAAGATAAAATCAAAAAACTTATTTATACTTTCTTTAGTCTTGGCTGGAGACATTCAAACAGGCACTGGCGAGATTACGAAAAAGCTTATATGATATTTGCCGGATTAGCAACTCCACTTGTTTTATCTGTACACACAGTGGTTAGTTTTGACTTTGCTGCTGCAATTTTACCGGGGTGGCATTCAACTATTTTTCCACCATACTTTGTTGCCGGTGCAATATTTTCCGGTTTTGCTATGGTAGTAACCGCTCTTGTTGTTATGAGAAAAGTTTTTGATATGGAAAATATCATCACTCTAAATCATTTAGAGAAAATGAACAAGATTATTTTGCTTACCGGATCAATGGTTGGTTATGCGTATTTAATGGAAGCGTTTATTTCGTGGTATAGTGGAGTTGCTACTGAACAATATGTTGCTGTTAACAGAGCTTTTGGAGATTATGCGTGGGCTTACTGGATTATGGTAAGTTGTAATGCATTCTTTCCTCAATTTTTCTGGTTCAAAAAAATAAGAAGATCAATTCCATTAATGTTTATAGTTGTTATTCTTGTAAATGTTGGTATGTGGTTTGAAAGATATGTAATTATTGTTTCTTCTCTACACAGAGATTTCTTACCATCAAGCTGGACCTACTTTACTCCATCTGTAATTGACTTTGGAATTTTAATTGGAAGTTTTGGTCTGTTTTTTACACTTGTCTTAATTTTTACTAGGACTATGCCTGTAATTGCTATGTCAGAAATTAAAGGTATTGTTGAAGGTGCTCAACCTTCGCACGATGGAGGTTCACACTAATGGCAAGAAGTAATAATCTACATTCAGTTGCTGCTATTTTTGATACACCAAATAAAATAATTAAAGCAGCTGAAAAAGTTAGAGATGAAGGCTACAAAAAATTTGATGTGAATACTCCTTATCCGTTACACGGAATGGATAAAGCAATGGGCCTTTCAAGTTCAAAAGTAGGATTTGTAACATTATTCTTCGGTTTATTTGGTGCTTCATTTATTTTGTTATTTATGTGGTGGACCTTGGCAAAAAATTATCCACTATTTATTGGTGGGAAACCATTTTTTGCTTTACCGGCTTTTATACCTATTACATTTGAAACAACAGTTTTAATCGGAGCTGTATCAACTTTTATAGCACTTATTGCAGTTTTCTTCAAATTACCTTTTAATAATCATCCGATTCATGATACTGATTATATGAAAACAGTTTCAGTTGATAAATATGGAATTTACATAAAATCTGATGACCCAAAATTTGATAAAGAAAAGATCCTTTCACTTTTTGAATCTTTAGGTGCTGTTTCAACAGATCTTATTTATTTCCCTAAAATAGAAAAATTCTCAATGTTCAATTTTAAATTTGTTCTTTTCTTAATTTTTGTTGCTGTAGGTACTTCAGGTTCAACATATTTATTATTGAATAAATTAATGTATATAAATCCTTTTGACTGGATGGAATTTCAAGAAAAAACTACTCCTCAGGAAACAAGTTTATTTTTTGCTGACCGAAGAAGTATGAGAACTCCTGTTGATGGCACGGTTGCAAAAGGATTTA
>PFGS01000186.1:0-1399 GCA_002783525.1 Ignavibacteriales bacterium CG12_big_fil_rev_8_21_14_0_65_30_8
TCCAGATAATAAAGCACTTAGTTTTTGCCATTCCTGTGGACATTTTTTTTGTAAAGATTGTTTACAAGAGGGTATCGAATTTTATTATTGTAAAAAAGAATCTTGTCAACAACAACTCCAAGAAGAAAAACTTCAGAAAGCAGAAAATTCTATAATTACTAATAAGAAATCTATCACAAATCAATATAAATTTATGGAAAAAATTTTCATACTTGGAATTATAGGTTCAATCTTACTTTTCATTGGTGTTTTTACACCAATTGTAAGCATACCCATTATGGGGAATATTAATTATTTCAATAATGGTAAAGGTGACGGAGTAATAATATTAGCCATATCAATTCTTTCATTTATTTTGGTTTTATTCAAAAAATATAAAGGATTATTATATACTGGGTTTGGTTCATTAGCTGTTCTAATATTTACATTTGTAAACTTTCAAATAAAAATGAATGAAATTACATCTCAGATGAATTCTGAGCTTGCAGATAACCCTTTTAAGGAATTAGCTAATACTGCAATTAGTTCAATTCAATTACAATGGGGATGGGCATTATTAGTAATTGGTTCTATTTTAATTATTACCTCCTCAAAATTGAAAAATGAAAAATTCATTTAAATTTATTTTAATAATCATCTTTATTTTGTGTTTTCTTTCTTGCAACGAAGATAATGGCTTTGGGCCTTGCGTTCATACTTACAAAGAACCAATTTTAAATATTACTTCTCTGCGTGATACAGTTAATTATAATCATCCAAGATTTATAATACTCCGTGAATTAAAAATTAATGGTTCAAAACAATTTGGTGCTAATCCGTTATTGGAATCCTACGCCATAGTTGCAAACGATAGTATCTTTTATTGTAATATCCCATTTGGTTTTGGAGTAGAAGAAGGTAAGTATGAATTTATTATTGAGGCTGAAGGATTCCAGCCAAAACAAATAACAATTGAAAATGTTAGTTATTCTGTTTTTGAAGGTGGTTGTCCTTCATATAATGATGGAGGCAAAAGAGTTGAGTTAGTTATTAATTAGTTAATCTTCTCTTTCTAAATTGCTTTATATCAAGCGCCTCAACACCTACTTGCTGCCATGCAAGAGAAAAAATATTGACCTAATGATAATAGTTCTTTGAAAATTTGTAATTGAGTGATTAAATTATCAAAAAAAAGGAACATAGTTCATGGTAAGTAAAGGTGTAGTTATCCTGTAAGTATTTTATTGAATAAGTTACCTTGATGATTGTCCCTCAATTTTGGCGGTATAACAACAGTGAATATACACAATCGTTATGGGCAAGTTAAAAAACGACACAGCGTTATGACACAGACAAGACAATCAACAAGACCTTTAATTAATTTAACAGTGGAGACCAGCAACCACTCAAAAAAAACGGG
>PFGS01000186.1:1454-7035 GCA_002783525.1 Ignavibacteriales bacterium CG12_big_fil_rev_8_21_14_0_65_30_8
AGGAATGATTAAAGTGAGTGTGCTGTATCCTAATGGAGATGGCAAAACATTTGACATGGATTATTATTGCAATAAGCATGTACCTATGGTTGCAGGATTATTAGGCGACTCAGTGAAGGGTGCAACTGTTGAAAAAGGATTAAGAGGAGGTGCCCCTGACGCTCCAGTACCTTTCTTAGCAATGGGTAACTTGTACTTTGATACTATTCAAGCATTTGAAAATTCCTTTGGACCAAATGCGGATAAGATAATGGCAGACATTCCCAATTTTACGAATATTGAATCTGTTATTCAAATCAGTAAGGTAATGATTTGAGTAATAATGGAACCAGTCCATAAGACTGAAAACATTTTGGACGATAGATAGCAAAGTATATTTTTATGTCCTTCTGATTAATGGTTATGTACATTCTAAAAAAATGGTTCTCCTGAAGTAATTACTAATCCCTTTTCTTTTGAATCCTTTTAATTCTTTAAGCATTACACGTATAATTAAATAATTATTTTATACAGGAGAAAAAATGGCAGAACATTTAACCAAAGAAACTTTTTTAAAAAAGGTTTTTGATTATGAAAAAAACAAAGAATGGAAATTTGAAGGTGAATTGCCTTGTGTTGTTGACTTTTGGGCACCTTGGTGCGCACCTTGTAAAATGGTAGGACCTATAATTGATGAACTTTCAGAAGAGTACAAGGGGAAAGTAAATTTTTATAAAGTCAATACTGACGAAGAACAAGAACTTGGCGGAGCTTTCGGTATTAGAAGTATTCCATCATTATTATTTGTTCCAAAAGATGGAAAAACTCAAATGGCAGCCGGCGCTTTACCAAAAGAAGCACTTAAAAAAGTTGTTGATGAGGAACTTTTCAGTTCGGCAGCCTAAATCTTTCCAATTTTATTAATCCCCTTTATAAATAATTATATCGGGGATTTTTATTTCCTTCCTATATAGATTCAAATATATTTTTTCTAAGTTTGAATAAAACATTCTTGCAAGTGTATAATATGCAGATAAATGAGTAAATCTGATAAAAATGTTAATCTTTCAAATCCACAAAAATCTGATTTTGAAAATCTTGTTAAAATGAATATGAAAAAGGCATATTACATAGCTTTGGGGTTTTTAGGCTCTCACGATTTAGCTATGGATGCTTCGCAGGAAGCATTTATAAAAGCATACAAAAATTTCAATAAATTCGACAAAAGTAAAAACTTCTTTACCTGGTATTATAAAATATTAAAAAATCATTGTTTGAATATTATAAGAAATATAAAAAATAAAAAAGAAGATAATTATATTGAAATAAAAAATATTTCAGAAAACCCTTTAGATAATATTGAACAAAAAGAACAAATAAAACTTTTAGAAGATGCTTTGGAAAAATTAAGTTTTGAAAAAAGAGAAATAATTATACTTAAAGAATTTGAAGAAAAATCATATTTAGAAATAACCGAGCTGCTTAATATTCCTCTTGGTTCTGTAATGTCAAGATTATTTTATGCAAGAAAGGAGCTGGGTAAAATTTTATTAAAAGAAATGATATGAATGATAGAACACTATACTTAATTGAAAAATATATAGACAACAGTTTAACAAAGGAAGAATCGGTTGAACTAGAAAAAATAATTAATAATTCACCTGAAATAAAAAAAGATATTGAAGAACAAAAAAAAGTAAGGGAGGTGTTATCTAAAATGAAACTTAAAGATCCCTCAAAAGAAGTATGGGACGGATATTGGCTGGACATATACAACAGACTTGAACGAGGTATTGCCTGGATTGCGATCTCATTAGGTCTATTAGTTATTTTCGGTTACTCAAGCTATGAGTTTGTACAAAGCATAATAAAAGATACACATATGCCGCAGTTTGTAAAAATTTCTCTTGGTGTGTTTTTCTTCGGCCTGTTAGTTTTGATATGGTCGCTTCTTAGAGAAAAATTTAAAACTTCAAAAAATGATAATTATAAGGAGATACAAAGATGATTATTACTACATCATCATCAATAGCAGGTAAAGAAATAAAAAAAACCTTCGGTATTGTAAGAGGCAATACAATAAGAGCAAGAAATATCGGAAAAGATATTTTAGCTTTGTTAAAAAATATAATCGGCGGTGAAATACAGGAATACACAAAGCTAATGGCTGAATCCAGAGAACAATCAATAGACAGAATGAAAGAAGAAGCCAAAGCTCTTGGTGCAAATGCAATTGTTGACTGCAGGTTTTCAACAAGTTATATAATGGCTAGTGCAGCAGAAATTTTAGCTTACGGTACTGCTGTTTATGTTGAGTAATTTAACTGTCAATTCGTACTTAACACTTTATCTCTTCTATTCAGCGAATAAAATATTCTATCATAAAATGATATTGACTGTCAAAAATGACAGCTATTAAAAACTTTGAAATGTGGTTTGATATAGCGTGAAAAAAATTAAAAAGAATAGTATTATTTAGATTTTTCACTTTTTTGAGCTGAAATGTAATTCTTTAAATCATATTTAATTTCAGTATCTGGCATTTTCATTTTAACAATTTCTACTTTAGCATCTACATAAAATTTGGTTGCCAGTGTATCGTGAAAATCTGTAAAAACAACAACTCTTTTAATTCCGGCGGCAATTAATGCTTTTGAACAGGTTGTGCAGGACATATTTGTAATGTAAGCAGTAGATCCTTTAATCGATACTCTGTGAACCGCTGCCTGAACCAAGGCATTAATTTCAGCGTGATTTGTTCTTACGCAGTGATTATCAACAATTAAACATCCAATATCTTCGCAATGTGGTTGGTGGGGAAGTGAGCCGTTATAACCAGTTGCCAAAACAAATCTGTCTTTAACCAAAACACATCCGCAATGCATTCTCGGGCAAGTTGAACGCTCGGATGCAAGCATAGCGAGTTTCAAAAAATACTCATCCCATTTTGGTCTGCTTTTTTCTTTACTCAATATTAAACTTTAAATATTAATAAAACACTGACTGAATTTATAAAAAAATTAAATTAACTCATATTTAAAATATCTTTTGCAAATTGTTTTTAACAAAAAAATTTATAAGCAAGTTATTTCTTTATTAATTAATTCTTTTAAGTCATCAATGTTTTTACAAGAATTTATATAAGGTGCTTTAATTAAAATTCTTATTGAATTATTTTCTTTTATCAATATTGCCGGCAGGTTTATTTTTGTAATATTATATTTTTTTGACAGTTCATTTCTGTGTAGAAACTCCAGCTGATATTTAATGCTATGCAGGAATTCCTTCCACTCTTTTTTCATTCCGAATGAACTATGAGAAATTGAGCAAAGATTGCAGCTGTATGTACTGGGTGAAAGTAATTTATGTGCACTATCAGTTAATTTATTAAAATATCCGCTATCTGCATTGTATACAAATATTATAATAGGGCTATTATTTTTCATACTTTTTATTACAAAGAAATAGAAAATTGATGAAATAAAATGTCCTGTTAAATACAATTACTATAAATTATCAATAACTCCTCTAAGTTTTTCTCTTACTTCGTTTGCAATATTTCCCAAATCTTTGTTTTTTATTGCCTGCATAGAAGCTATTGGATCAACAGCAGAAATCTCTACTTTTCCGTCTTCATTTTCCTGAATAATAACATTACAAGGTAGCATTGTGCCAATGTATTTTTCGCTTTGAAGCGCCTTGTGTGCATAACCTGGATTGCATGCACCAAGTATTTTATATTTTCTAAAATCTACATCCAGCTTTTTCTTTAAAGTTGCCTGAACATCTATTTCGGTTAAAACACCAAACCCTTCTTTTTTTAATTCTTCAGTAACTTTATTGATTGCATTTTCAAAATCAAGTTCAACGGTTTTATTAAAATAGTAACTCATTTTTATTCTTTTTTTTTAAGGTTTGATCTTTATAATTTAAAAAAGATTAAGTGACGAAAAAAATAATTGTTATTGTGAATGCAGCGAAGTGGAATGAAGCAATCTCACACATTGTTCTTTACTTTATAACTTAGTTACAGCTTTAATTTTAACAATTCCTTTCTGTTTAAAATACAATTCAAAATCTGCAGATGAGTTTTTTTTATAATCAGAATATAAATTCATAACCATAACATGTAACCCGCCCGGTTTAAATTCTATTTTTGAGTTTGGTTTTACTACAACAAAATCAACCTGACGCATTCCCATCATTCCTTCTTTTTCAAATGTTTCGTGTATTTGTACCATTCCGGCAATATCTGAATTAACAGAATAAAGAGTATCGGCTTGGTTTGTGTTATTTTCTATTGTAAAATAAAAAGCTGTGTTCATCCCTTTAACTGCGGGACGGAACCACTGGTTTGTTATTTTTAATTCCCCTGTTGTATTACAAGAAATTAATAATCCAAAAAAGATTAAAATTATTTTTTTCATTTTTAGTTTATTTGTTTTATTGAATTTATAATTTCATTTTTGTTGGCATTACTGCCCTTAAAATTAATTCTTAGCCTGCCTTGTTTATCAATCAGACTAATTCTGTCTGTGTGAATAAAATAATACAATGTATCATTTTTAGGTGTGATCGTTGTATCCCCTGGTAATGCACGCACATTTACTTCATCCAATAAATTGAAAACAGTTTTTTTATCTCCTGTTAAAAAATGCCAGTTGTTCAATTTTATTCCTCTTACTTCAGCATAATTTTTTAATACAGATGGTGAATCTCTTTCTGGATCAAAAGAAATTTCAACATACTCAACATCTGTAATTCCATCGTTATCAAGTTTGTTTTTTATTGAAATAATGTTGTGTGTTGTAAGGGGGCAAATATCCGGGCAATTTGTATAAATATAAGAAAGTACAACTGTTTTGCCTTTTAAATCCTGAAGAAAATTAAACTTGGTGCTGTCTTGATCAATTAATTTATAACTACTTTTGCCTAAGTCTTTAATTACAGGTATATCTTTTCCGCAACCGAAAAAGATAAATGCTATAATGATTGCAAAAGATAATTTTTTAAATCCCATTTTATTCAACATTCAATCAATCTTTAGCTTTTAATTTAAAATCTTTCATCATCCATTTTTTGGCGAGCACTAATCCTATTGGACTTATAATTGCTATTAAACCATATATAAACCACATTGTTCCTGTACTCATTTCTGCCGGAGAAACACCAAGCGGAACATATTTCATTAAGAACCAGCCCGAATAAAAACCCGTTAAAACTTTTGTAAGAAACCAGGGGAACTGTCCTACACCCATATACAAACCAACCTTTCCCTTTGGTGCAACTTCTGCAATCCACTGCAAAAATCTTGGCTGCCACATTGATTCGCCAATTGTCATAACTAAAACATAAATAAGGAATAGATACACATTTGGTCCTACAGTTAAAAGAAAAGTAGGGATTGCCATTACAAATGTTCCGTAGATCATCATTTTATACACATCTGCTTTTGCTGTTAGCCCTGCAACAATTGGTGCAAATAGAAAAACTAATATTGGGTTTATGTTTGAAAATATTTCGAAGTATTCGCTTACTACAGAGCCTTGGAATGCACGGTCTAAATAATATGGAAGAGTAAGCCAATTATGTGCAAATAATG
>PFGS01000004.1 GCA_002783525.1 Ignavibacteriales bacterium CG12_big_fil_rev_8_21_14_0_65_30_8
ACGGAGATAAAAATTGAATACTTTAAAAACTACATTCCTAATGACGATGATGATCGTTCTTTTCCTCTTTGTAGGAAATTTACTTGGCGGTACATCTGGAATGACAGTTGCATTTATTTTTGCACTTATAATGAATTTTGGAGGCTATTGGTTTTCTGATAAAATAGTACTTAAAATTTACAGAGCAAAAGAAGTAACAAATGAAAACAGCCCCAAATTTTATGCACTCGTTGAACAACTTTCCCAAAATGCCGATATTCCAATGCCTAAAGTTTATGTAATTAATGATCCCACACCAAATGCTTTTGCTACAGGAAGAAATCCAGAACATGCAGCAGTTGCCGCAACTACTGGAATTTTAAATGGATTAAATAATGATGAATTAGCGGGAGTAATTGCTCACGAATTAGCTCACATAAGACATAGAGATATTTTAATAGGAACTATTGCAGCAACAGTTGTTGGTACTATTACTTTTCTTGCACAAATGGCAGGCTGGGCATTGATGTTCAGCGGAAGGGGAGGAGATAGGGGTAGCAGAGATGGTTTTGCATCGTTATTTTTAATAATACTTGCACCAATTGCTGCAACATTATTACAATTAGCAATTTCACGCTCAAGGGAATTTGCAGCAGATGAGGCAAGTGCAGCTATCTCAGGTCAACCATTAGCATTAGCGTCAGCATTGGAAAAAATTTCTTCTGTAAATCAGATAAAACCAGTTTCACATTCAGGTCCGGCAACAGCGCATATGTTTATTGTAAATCCGCTTAGAGGAGGAGGGATTAAAAAATTATTTTCAACGCATCCTTCAACAGAAGAAAGGGTAAAAAGATTAATAGAAATTTCAAACAGAAAAAATAATTAAGATGAAAAGAAAAAGTCTATTTTTGATCTTCTTCTTTTTTCCAATTTTTGTTTTAGGTCAAACTAAAACAAATTTAAATATTTTTAATGAATTGGTTGATTCATCAGTAGTTTCATTAATTAATAATTTACATACAAACGGAAATGAAATTAATTTAAAACTTGAACTAGGAAATACATATTCATTATTTCAAAACAGAATTTTATACGATCTTAAAGAAGGTAATATAAAAGTTAATTTATTCCCTCAAAGGAATGAAAATATAACCAATATCAATTTTGCTATAGAAAAAATGGAAGTTAATTATTATGATATTGAAAGAGAGAGTTTGTTTGGAGAATTTTTAATGCCAAGAGAATTAACAATAAAGGGTAATTTCAGCATATCTAGAGAGAATACTTTTACTAAAAATTATAACTATACTTTTTTAGATACTGTTAATGTAAAGGCAGTAAGTGAATTAGAAAATGCATCTTATACAATTACAAAAGGGAAAATGCCCTCAGAACCTTTTTTCTCCAGTATTACAGAACCTGTGATTGTAATAAGTAGTGCTGCTGTTGCAGTAATTTTATTCTTCACCATACGTAGTAAATAGTTATATTTAACTTTTAAGCTTACAACTTTTTGATTATAATTGTAGTTCTAAATCTATAAAATACTTATGAAAAAAATTATTAAACTCTATATACTAATACTTGTGTCTTTATACTTTGTTGGTTGTTCTTCTTCAATAGATACCAGCGGATTTACAGGTGAGCAAAAACTAGATTATGCAAAAAAATTATACATTGAAGAAGATTATTTTGATGCTCTTCAAGAATTTAATGCAATAGTTTTGGAATATCCAGGAAGCGCTATTGTTGATGATGCTCTTTATTATTTGGCAATGACAAGATTTCAAAGAAGTGAATATATATTAGCTGCATTTGAATTTAGTAAGTTGATAAAGAATATGTCTGCTAGTGAATTTGTGCCTATTTCACAATTTATGCTGGCTGAATGTTATTATGAACTTTCGCCAAATTATACTTTAGAACAAAAGTATACTAAAAAAGCTATAGAAGAATATCAGGCATTTATAGATTTTTTCCCCTCTAACAATAAAGTAAAAGAAGTAGAAGCTAAAATTGTAGAACTGAATGATAAACTTGCAAGAAAAGAGCTTCATAGTGCACAGATATATGAAACATTAGGTTATGATGACGCTGCATTGTACTATTATTCAAATCTTATCGAAGTCTATCACGAAACACAATATGCACCACAGGCAATGTTAAGTAAAATAAACTTACTAGAAGACAGAGAAAAAAATCAAGAAGCACTAGCGGAGGCAAATAAATTTATTAGTCGTTATCCAAACAGTCAGTTAATTGATCAGGTAAAAAAAATTAAAGCATCTTTAGAAAATAAATTTTCAAATATTGATAAATGATTAAATCTAAATTTGTAAAAGATTCTAGTATAACTATGACCGAATTAGTTTTACCTCACCATACAAATCAATTGGGTAAACTTTTGGGTGGGCAGTTAATGCATTGGATTGATATTTGTGCAGCTCTAGCTTCGGCTAAACATACACAGCATGTTTGTGTAACTGCTTCAGTTGACAGCATAGATTTTATACATTCTATAAATTTAGGTGATGCTGTTACTTTAACAGCAAGTGTAAACAGAGTTTTCAAAACATCCATGGATGTTGGGGTTAAAGTTTATGCCGAGTCTTTTAGAGAAGGGAAAAGGACACATACAAATACCGCATTTCTTACATTTGTAAGTGTTGATAGTAAAGGAAAACCTGTTAAAGCTGCTGAAATAATTCCAGAATCTGATGAAGAAAAGAGAAGATATGAGGAAGCATTGCAAAGGAGAGAAAATCGACTTAAAAATAGAACCAAAGCTTAGGTTCCTTCTTTTTCTAATTGTTTTTTCTTACCAAGCTTTTGCCCAAATACCTTTCAACGGTTTTTGTAATTATAAAAATTTTAAAATCCCAGCCGAATACACATCTTTAATGTCTGTCAACTTTAATAAAGATAAATTTAACGATCTCATAATTTTTAACAGCCAAGATAAAAAATATATAAGCTTAGAAGCATTTGATAAAGAATTTGAAAAAGTAAGAAATTTAGAATCTACTTTTGAGATCAGTAAACTTGTTGCAATTACAAACAATAATTTTAGAGAAAAATATTTTGCTTTTGTTTCTAGAAAAAACAGATCGACAGGTATAATTAGTTTTAATAAATATGGTAAAATAAACATAGAAAAGATATTTAGGTTTAATTCCTATCCAGAAAATTTGAGTGCAGCAGATATTAATAATGATGGTAAATCTGAAATGTTGGTTTCCGGAAGTGCTTTTGAAGGATTATCAATAATATCCCAAAACTGGCATGGATTAAAAGAGAGAAAAATATTAAGTAAAAATACTTTTGAAGAAGCAATATTTCTTAACATAAATGACGATGATAAAGCAGACATTGTTGCATATAGTTCTGTTGAAAGATCAATTTATTTTTTCTTTAATGATGGTTCGGGCAGATTAAATTTATTAAGGACTTTTCCAGTTCCTGACAAAATAATTTCTCTCAAAGGCATTGATCTGGATTCAGATGGTTTTAACGATATAATTTATTCATTTGATAATTCTTTTAAAATTTTTTGGGGTGATTCTGTTTCTGCCTATGATTCGGTTAGTGAAATTGCAACAAATAAAACTCCTTTTAAGTTTATCTTGGGCGATTATAACCTAGATGGTAAAATTGATATAGCATATTTGGATTCTGAAAGTTCGAGCATATCAATTTTATTTTCAAAGGGCAATCATAAATTTTATCATGAAATACCTTATTTGCAAAAGAAAAATATTACTGATCTAATTAATTATAGCAGTACTATTAATAACGGAATAATGGCTTTAGCTAATAACGGTAATATGTACAACATTTCAGTGTTAAATACCTTTGAAGATAATTCTGATATTTTAATTGGCGGTACTCCTGTTACTCTAAATTATTTCGATTATAAAAAAGATAATATAATTGATTTAGTATTTATTGACAGCACTTATAACAATTTGAATTTTTTAGTCAGAGGTAACTCTAAAAAGCCAATATTATTTTATTCGTATCCTTTATTTGAAAAACACGATAAAATATTTGTTGATGATGAAGATCCGTACATAAAAACTTTTTACTGTTATTCATCAGTTAAAAAAGTTATTGAAGTTGTTAGATATAATTTTAAAGAAATTGGAATCATTAGAAATACTCTTTACTCACCGGGTAAAATTCTTTCATTAGATATTAAAAAAGATAGGGAAGATATTGATAAAATTTATATTAATTATTTAAAGGACGGAAATTTAGGCCTTAATATAATTTTTATGCAGGATATAAGAAATTTAACTACAGATTACGCAAATTTAGACGACAGTGTGTTAACTTCAATTATAAGTTTTTCTGATACATTAGAAATTTATTATTGGCAAAAGAGAAATAATAAATTGAATTTAAAAGAAATATCAATGAAAAATGTTTCACCCTTACCAATTACTAAATACAGATTAAATGGAAGCAGCTCAGTTTTTTATTTTAATATTGATAAAATTATTAACAAAAAACATAATATTGAGAGCCTTAGTTTGATAGGAAATAATAGTAGAAATTATTTTATTAGTATTACAAAAGACAGTTTGCAAATTTTATATGAAAAAAATAGAGAAAAATTAAAGATTTCAAATGAGGATATAATTTTTACAGGACAATGGAGATCAAAAAATAGGGATAACATTTTTCTCTATTCTAGAGCTAAAAAGGAAATCTTTAGAATAAATTTAAACTTTAAGGAAAAATATTTTGAAGTAAATAAGGTGTTAGAGAATATTAATGGCTATGATTTTTTCACAGAATATTCTGCATCTTTTTATAATAACCTTTTTTATATTAATAAATATAAAAATACTATTTCCATTAAACATCTAAACCAATATGAAAATAATTAAAATATCATTTTTACTGATAATATTTATTCCATCTTTTATTGCTGCACAAACTTCCAAAGATCAGCTTGATGCTTGGTATAATACATATGTAGGATTAAGATCCGGAACACATTTGCTGCAAAATCAAATTGATAATGATGAAACATTGAAACATAATGTTTATGAAAAATGCGGACTTGGACTTGCAAATCAGTTAAGATTAAATTTTAATTTACTCCTTCCAAATCAACAGGAAGAAATAAAGAAGATTTTATCCCGTCCCGTTTTGGATACCAGTATTGTTTCACCATCCGGTATATTTAGAATTCATTACAATACTTCTGGAGCAGATATACCAAGTTATAGTATTGCTGATCTGGCAATCTCGTTTGATTCAGCATACAGTTATGAAGTTACATTTTTAGGATATCCACCCCCACCTACTGACAGTCTATCAGGAGGAGATAATTTATATGATATTTATGTAATGAATCTGGGTCTGCTTTATGGCGAAACTGATTTTGAAAATGAGATTACACCCGGAAGTAATAGATACACAACTTATATACTTTTGGATAATGATTTTAATGGATTTTATACAGAAGGAATTGATGCTGCAAGAGTAACTGCCGCACACGAATTTCATCATTCAATTCAAGTTGGTAATTATATTTTCAGATCTGATGATATATATTTTTATGAATTAACTTCAACTGCTTATGAAGATATAGTTTATCCATCCATCAATGATTACTTTCAATATTTATCATCATTTTTTGATAATACTGAAGTTGGGTTTTCTAATACATCAGGTTATGATATTGCAATTTGGAATCTATACTTAAACTCTGTTTTTGGAGCTGATATAATTAAAAGACAGTGGGAGCTAATGCCGTCATCAAAAGCAATAAATGCAATTAATACAAGTCTGAATGAAAATAATTTAACTTTTACTGATGCTTTTAAGGAATTTAGTAAATGGATTTATTACACAAATTACAGAGCTGTTTCAGGGCAATATTTTACTGATGCTGCAAATTATCCTATTGCAGATCCCATAAGCACCTTAACAATTAATTCAAGTTCAGATACAGTTAATTTTACTGCAAAACCTCTTTCAATTAATAACATAAAATTTATAAATGCTTCAGATACTATTGATGTACAAGTTGTAAATACAAATGTAAATGCTGGTGCTGATAGTGCAGGGGCAAATTATTCAACACAATATATTTTATTTACATCCTCTCAGCCCGGTGCAACTAAATTAAATGATAATTATTATTCCAAATTAAATGTAACTAATCAATTTAATTGGAGTATGAATGAATTTATTAATGGTCAAATAGTTGTTAATACTAATCCACCTACTTCTCAAGCTGGAGATTTTGCTTATCCTAATCCATTTAACTATAAAAATAATTCTATTATTTATTTGCCTGTAGCTTCAACTACAGGAGGCACAGTAACTTTAAATATATATTCAACAAGTTTAAAACTGATTTATTCCGCTGACAAAAATATATTTTCAAATAATGGCAAGAATTATGTTACTTGGGATGGGAAACAAGTTAATAATGAAAAACTTTCATCAGGTATTTATATTTATATAACTAAGTATGGTGATGAAATTCTAAAAGGGAAACTGGCAATTTTTAATGAATAACTATTATCTGGCTGCTGAGCAAATAACAAAAAAGTTTGGAAGACGATTAATTTTTAAAGACCTCAATTTTAAATTCCAAAAAAATGGTATTTATGGAATTACAGGAATTAATGGATCGGGTAAATCCACTCTTATAAAAATTATTGGCGGAATCATATCTCCATCATCAGGCAAAGTAATTCATCAATTCAATAAGGAGAATATCAATTCAGAAAATTTGCATGATAATTTAGGTTTTGTAGCTCCCTATTTAATAATGTACGAAGAATTCTCAGCATGGGAAAATTTAGAACATATTTCTAAAATAAGAGGTATAAATTTTAACACCGAGCTATTTAATTCTTTGATGGAAGATTTTCTGTTACTCGACAGAAAAAATGATCTGGTAAAAACATATTCTTCAGGAATGAAACAGAGACTTAAATT
>PFGS01000136.1:0-1757 GCA_002783525.1 Ignavibacteriales bacterium CG12_big_fil_rev_8_21_14_0_65_30_8
AAATAATATTAATGCTGTAGTTGACAATAAAATAGCAGCAGCAAATTTAAATAAAGCAATTGGAAATTAGTTAAAGATTAAAGGATAATTAAAGTGAAAAAGACAAAAGTAATTTCAATAGTAGTAATAATATTTATAGTTATACTAGCAGTGTTATTTTATAATAAATCAAAATTAAAAGCACAAGCTACATTATCAGAGCTTTCAGCTTATCCTGTAAAGATAGAATCAGTAATGTACGAAAATATATCTCAACCTTACATTTTGGTTGGTACTTTGCAAGCAGAAAAAGATGTTGAATTAGTTTCAGAATCTCAGGGGAAAGTTGTTAAAGTTGGTGCTAAGGTTGGAGACTATGTAAATAAAAATGATGTAATTATTTATATAGATGATGTATTACAGAAAGCTGCTTATCAGGCCGCTGAAGTTGCATACAATAAAGCTAAAAATGATCTACAGAGATATACCGTATTAAACAGTAGTAAATCAATTACGGATTCCCAATTAGAATTTGCAAGACAAAACTATGAAACAGCAGAAGCAAATTATATCTCTGCTAAAAGAAATTGGGAAAACACGCAAATTAAATCTCCAATTTCGGGGATTGTAACTGCCAGGTATTTTGATTTTGGTGAATACATAAAAATTGGTAAACCGGTTGGTAATGTTGTAAATAATAATTCTTTTAAAATTACAATTAATGTAGCTGAGGCAGTTGTATTTAATCTTAAAAAGGGAGATGAGGTAAGCATAAAAGTAAATGTTTATCCGGATCATTCATTTAAAGGAATTATAAATACAATAAGTGTAAAAGGAGATGAAGCCCATAAATATCCGGTGGAAGTTTTATTAAATAACAGCAAAGAATTTCCTTTGAGAGCCGGAATGTTCGCACGTGTTATATTTAACTCCTCAAATAATAAAAAAACTTTATTGATATCAAGAACTGCTTTAAATGGAAGTATTAAAGATCCTTCGGTATTTATTGCAAAAAATGATACGGCAAAATTAGTTTCTATTTCTTTAGGCAGAATTTATGATGATAAATTAGAAGTATTGAAAGGATTAAAAGAAGGAGAAAATGTAATAGTAGATGGTCAATCAAACTTAAAAGATAATTACCCGATTGAAATAATTAAGTAAACATGAAATTGATTGAATCTTTAAACAGATTTTTACCAAGGAAATTTTAAAATGACAATAACAGAATTAGCAATAAAAAGACCAACATTAATTGTAATAATATTTGCAGCTTTAACCGTTTTAGGTTTATATAGTTATCAACAATTGAATTACGAACTATTACCAAAAATAACACCTCCTGTAATCACAATAAGTATAATATACCCTGGAGCAGCTCCTAATGAAGTTGAAACTTCAGTTACAAAACCTGTTGAAGATGCAATTTCTTCATTAGATGAAATAGAATCTGTAAACTCTTCATCATTTGAAGGTGTATCATTCATATTTGTAGAATTTAGTCAGTCAGCTGATGTTGATATTGCTTTGCAAAATGCACAAAGAAAAGTAAATCAAATTCTTGCAACACTTCCAAAAGATGCAAAGACACCTGTGCTTTTACAATTTGCGCTTGATGAAATACCAATATTGAGAATGGGTTTAACAAGCAGGTTAGGTGATACCGAATTTTATCAATTTGTTAAAGACAGAGTAAAACCAAGACTTTCTCAATTAGCAGGTGTTGGTGAAGTTACATTAGTCGGTGGAAAAGAAAGAGAAATAAAAGTAAACCTAAA
>PFGS01000136.1:1763-6978 GCA_002783525.1 Ignavibacteriales bacterium CG12_big_fil_rev_8_21_14_0_65_30_8
TAAAATAAAATCATTCGGACTTTCAATACCTCTTGTTGTGCAAAAAATAAATTCATCAAATTTAGAGTTCCCAACAGGTAAAATAAAAGATAACACAACTCAACTAATTGTAAGAGTTGCCGGTAAATTTAGTTCTTTAGATCAGCTTAGAAATTTATTTATATATAAAAATAAAGATGGAAGTGAAATAAAACTTTCAGATATAGCAGAAGTTGAAGACGGACACAAAGAGTTAACAACATTAAACAGAGTAAACGGGATTTCTTCAATAGGAATTTTAGTACAAAAACAAACCGATGCAAATGCTGTAGAAGTAAGTAAATCTGTTAGAGATGAAATAAATAAAATGGAAAAAGACTATAGGTCAGATGATCTAAAATTCGATATTGCGCAAGATGGATCTGAGTTTACAATTGATGCTGCAAATGGTGTAAAGTTGGACTTAATGCTGGCTATTATTTTAGTAGGGTTAGTAATGTTGCTTTTCCTTCATAGCATTAGGAATTCTTTTATTGTAATGTTAGCCATACCCGCTTCTCTTATCTCATCCTTGCTGGTTATGTATGCTCTAAATTTCACTTTAAATTTAATGACCTTACTTGGACTTTCTTTGGTTGTGGGAATTCTGGTTGATGACTCAATTGTTGTTCTTGAAAACATACATCATCACTTAGAGAATGGAGAAAGTAAAAGAGTAGCTGCTTTAAAAGGAAGAAACGAAATAGGTTTTGCCGCACTTGCAATAACTTTAGTTGATGTAGTTATTTTTATACCGCTTGCATTAACAGGAGGTCTGGTTGGAAATATAATAAGACAGTTTGCCGTTGTAGTTGTTATTTCAACACTAATGAGTTTGTTTGTTTCCTTTACTGTAACTCCACTACTTGCCTCCAGAATAAGTAAAATTGAAAAAATGACGAAGAATACTTTTATAGGGAGATTCACAATAAGGTTTGAAGAATTATTTAAAAATATTATTGGAAAATATCTAAAGCTTCTTAAATGGAGTTTAGGAAATAAATGGAAAATTATTTTGGCAATAACAGTTCTCTTTATTTCATCACTTACATTAATACCTTTTGGTTTTATTGGAAGTGAATTTATTACTCAGTCAGACAGAGGTGAATTTGCTGTAATACTAGAAACTCCTCTCGGTTCTACCGTAGAGAATACAAATTTTATTACTCAAAAAATTGAAAGATATATCTCAACCTTACCAGATGTAAAAAAAGCATTTGTAACCGTCGGAGCTTCTAATGAGGGATTAGTTGGTCAGTCTTCAAATAATTCTTCTGAAATAGATGTTACATTAATCGATAAAGAAAAAAGAAGCTCAACCACTGATCAAATTGGGCAGATGATAAGAGAATATGCGCAGCAAATTCCCGGTGTAAAAGTAAGAGTAAATCCAATTGGACTTTTTGGTACTGCAAATCAAACCCCCATTCAGCTGTTTATTAGCGGATCAAATAGAGAGGATGTTAATAAAGGGGCTCAAATTTTAATGGATGCTGTTAAAAAAATACCCGGTACAACAGATGTAAGACTTTCATCTATTGAAGGAAAACCTGAAACAAGAATTGATATTGATAGAGAAAAACTTGCAAAATTTGATCTTACAATTGCATCAGTTGGGTCATTGCTTCAAATAGCTCTTACAGGTAATGATGATTCAAAATTTAGAGATGGTGATAATGATTATGATATTAGAGTAAGATTAGATCAATTTGATAGGACAAAAATTTCTGATTTGAAAAAACTTACTTTTGTAAATCCTTTGGGTCAGTCAATAGAATTACAACAATTTGCAGATGTTTATCAATCTATGGGTCCGACAAAACTTGAGAGAAGAAACAGAATAAATTCAATTCAATTATTTTCTCAGGTAAATGGAAGACCAAGTGGAAGTATTGGAAATGACATAAAAAAAGTTTTAGCCAAAGGAATAATGCCTGAAGGAGTTGATGTATCATATGGAAGTTCTTTAAAAAATCAAGCTGACTCATTCAGCAGCTTAGGTTTTTCTTTATTAGCTGCAATATTATTTGTCTATATGGTTATGGTTGCTTTGTATGATTCATATATTTATCCATTTGTAGTTTTATTTTCAATTCCAGTTGCAATGGTTGGAGCTTTACTTGCTTTAGCTTTAACAATGAAAACGCTTAGTATTTTTTCAATACTTGGTATAATTATGCTGATAGGATTGGTTGGGAAAAATGCAATCCTGCTTGTTGACCGGGCAAACCAGGTTAAAAAAGAAAAAAACCTTAATACTTTTGAAGCTTTAATGGAAGCGGGGAAAAGCAGAATTCGTCCTATTGTAATGACTACAACTGCAATGGTTTTTGGTATGCTTCCACTTGCTTTGTCTACAGATTCAGGTTCTGAATGGAAATCAGGATTGGCTTGGGCAATAATCGGTGGACTGATCAGCTCAATGTTTTTAACTCTGGTATTAGTCCCTGTAATGTATATCTATGTAGAGCAATGGACCGATAAAATTAAATCTATTTTTAAAAAGATTAATAAAAGAAATAAAAATTTAGAACCTTTAGCTAACAGTAATTAATCTAAAATAACTTGATTTGAAAGTTCATTAACGTCATTAGGTTTGATAGGGAAGTGTTTGGTTAGCAGTGCGGCTACTTCATCTATTCCATTAAGTATCCCTTTACAAAAGTTACCTTGTCTGAACATTAACTGCATTTTTTCTTTTATGTCATCCCATGTATTTTTGGGTACAATTTCATTTATTCCTTTATCTGCTAGAATATAAAATTGTTTTTTTTCTAATAAAATGAAGATCAATATTCCGGTTTTATCTCTTGTTTTATCTACACCTAATTTATAAAATTCTTCTTTTGCAAGATTTTCTAAAGAACTAAAACTAAAAATAGGTTTTTTCTCTTTTATACTTACACATATTTCACCTGCAGTAGATTTTTCTTTTTTCTTAATTTTATTGGAAATACGAAGTAAATCGTCGTCAGAAAGGTAATTATATATTAGTCTTTTTTGCATACGTTATTTTTTTATTAACAAAACTTAAAGAAGAAAACAGCTTATTGCAAAATTTAATAAAATAAAAAATCCAGTTCATTCTTAAAACAAACTGGGTTTTTGTAAATCAAAAAAAAATAATTATAAATTTTTCAGTATGCTGATATCACCACCGGAAGTACTTACTTTTAATCTTGGTCCTCCGTTATTAAAATCAGCAATTATTTTAGATTTTGATTTCTTTTCTACATTTGCAAGAAAGTGATCACATTCTATATAACCACCTGAAGTTGATAATTTAGCCGAAGCATTAAAATTTTCAGGTAATTTTAATAAAATGCTTCCACCTGAAGTGTGAACATCTATTCCCAAATTTTCACCTTTGTAACTTCCTATAATATCGCCGCCGGAAGTACTGGCATCTATTTTTGCATTATTTGCAGAAAAAGTTATATCACCGCCTGAAGTTTTTGCTGAAAGATCGCCTGTTGTATTTGAAGTTTTTATATCTCCACCTGAAGATTTAAGTACCATTACTCCTTTTAAATATTTACCTGTAATATCACCGCCTGAAGTTGAAGCATATATATCACCTGTAATATCTTGTAAAGCAATATCACCACCTAATGTTTTAATATAAGTTTTTCCGTCAACAGCAATTATTGTTACATCACCGCCACTTGTATTTGATTCAGTATTAAATTTACTAGGTACTTTAATTTCGAATCTTAGATGAATACCATGAGAGAACCAGTTTGAAAACACCCCTTTCTTTTCTGCATTTACAGTTATATTTCCATTTTCCTCATTAAAATAAAAATCCAATTTATTAGCTGCTTTGCTATTTCCCAGCACTTTTATGTAAACTTCATTTTTGTTCCAAGATGAAATATTTACATCAGCCATAGAAGCATTTAATTCGATCATTTTACCTGATTGAGTTTTGAATGTTTTTTCGTGTAGTGTATTTAGAGTTGAATTATCTTTGAAATATTCGTGATCATTATAATCGCAGGAAAACCCTGTAGTGCAGATAAATACTGCTAAAATTATAATTACAGGTAATAAAGAAAAATTTATTTTACGCATAGCTAACTCCTAATTTTATTTATATTTATTAGACTTTATAATTTTTTAAAAGGTTACTTTTTTAATAAAAAAATTTGCAGGAAAAAGAACTTTTATTAAATTACATAAACAATTTACTTGCCCTTAAAAAACCGCAAAATATTAGGTATAAAATGAAATCTTTTAAAAATAAATTTTTTATAATCTTAACTTCTGTTTTATTAATAAGTTTTTTTTCTTTCGGTCAAGAACACCACAAAAAAGAACATAAAGTGCATTGGGGTTATACAGGAGAATACAAACCTGATAATTGGAGCAAATTAAAACCAGATTATGAATTATGTGGAAATGGCACTTCCCAAAGTCCAATAGATCTTGTCAATCCTATTTCTTCTTCATTGACCAGTATTAATTCAAACTATAAACCCTCTTTATTAAATATCATTAATAATGGGCATACAATTCAGGTTAATTATTCAAATGGCAGCTATGCAATGATTGACGGTCAAAAATATACATTATTACAATTTCATTTTCATACGCCTTCTGAGCATACTGTAAATGGGAAACATTTTGATATGGAAATGCATATGGTTCACAAAGACAAAGATGGAAATTTAGCGGTTGTAGGTATTCTTATAAAGATAGGGAAAGAGAATCCTAATTTTTCAAATATTGTAAAACATATTTCAGCTCACAAATCAGATGCAATGGATTTTGATGAAATTGTAGATGTAAACTCAATACTGCCGGGAAATAAGTCTTTTTATCATTATTATGGTTCTCTAACTACACCTAATTGTGCTGAAGGTGTTAATTGGAGTGTATTAACTACACATATTGAAATTTCAAAAACCCAATTTGATCAATTTCACAATGTGATGGGAAATAATAATCGTCCAATTCAGCCTTTAAATAAACGATTTTTACTTATATCTGAATAAATATATTTATTTAAAACAAATGCCCCATTTGGGGTATTGAATAAGTATTAAATTGAATCAATATTCAATAAAAATAATAACGGTTTATTTTTTTCTTGCTATACTAATAATATCTTTTTATTATAGACATAAATAACAAAAATTATTTTATTTAGATGATAGATTTACTTTATAATCATTTATATATAAAATTATTCTGG
>PFGS01000087.1 GCA_002783525.1 Ignavibacteriales bacterium CG12_big_fil_rev_8_21_14_0_65_30_8
AAATCTATCATCAAATTTTGCCAAAGATGTTAGGTAATAAATTGCATCTGCTTCTTCTTCTGTTAAATTTGCATCACTTAAAGCGCCGCTGACTTTTTCTTTGCTTAAGTCACCAACAGTAACACCTCTTCTGTGCATTCTAACTGCCATCATTTTCTTTAATATTTTTGATACCTTTTCTGTATCACCGGCACTAAAAAGATTGGCCATATATTGAAGAGGGAATCTTGCATTATCAATTGTTCCCCATAATTCTTCTGTCGACGTATCGTAAAGCCAATCGTCATCCCACTTTTTAGCAATAGGATCTAATTTGCTGTTTTGTTTTTCATTTTTTGCACCACTTAACGAAGCCATAACAGGTAACATTGGCGGAACATAAAACAACATCGGCATAGTTCTGAATTCAGGATGAAGCGGCAAACCCAAACCCCATTCTTTAACAAATTTATAAACAGGTGAATTTTTTGCAGCGTGAATTGTTGAATCTGCAATTCCATTTGCTTTTGCATTTGCAATTACTTCCGGATCATTTGGATCTAAAATTATCTCCAACTGTCTATCAACAATTTCACTATCATCGGCCATTGCAACATTTTTAATTCTTTCAGCATCATAAAGCATAACTCCTAAGTATCTAATTCTGCCAACGCAGGAATGCATACAAGCAGGAGCTATACCTGATTCTAATCTAGGATAACATAAAATACATTTTTCTGATTTACCTGTACTCCAGTTGTAATAAGTTTTTTTGTAGGGACAGGCAGTAACACACATTCTCCAAGCGCGGCAGACTTTTTGATTTATTAATACAACTCCATCTTCACCTCGTTTGTAAATTGCACCTGAAGGACAGGAAGCAACACAAGCAGGATTTAAACAATGATTACATATTCTTGGTAAATAAAAGAAAGCCATTTGTTCTAACTGGAACATAGCATCTCTTTCTGCAGGAGTTAAATTTTCTAAGTTAGGATCTTTTCTTGCATAATCTGGTGTACCGCTTAAGTCATCATCCCAATTTGGACCTGCTTTTACATCAATCGGTTTTCCAGTGACTAGCGATACTGGTCTTGCAGTTGGCTGATCATCCATTGCAGGAGATTCTATCAAATTAGAATATTTATAAGTCCAAGGTTCGTAGTAATCATCCATTACAGGTAAATGCGGATTGTGAAAAATATTTTTCAATCCTTTGAATTTACCGGCACCTTTAAGTTCAATATCACCTGAACCTTCAATTTTTTCCCATCCGCCTTTGTAAATTTTTTGATCTTCCCATTTAGTAGGATATCCTGTTCCGGGTTTTGTCTCCACATTATTCCACCACATATATTCGGCACCTTTTCTGTCAGTCCAGATATTTTTACAAGCGATTGAACAAGTGTGGCAGCCAATACATTTATCAAGGTGAAACAGCATTGAAACTTGTGATCTTACATCCATAATTTTATCTATTATTTATTAGTGATTATTTATTATCCGTATTTTTTACTTGTCATTTCGAAGGAGTTTATGACTGAGAAATCTTTACTAATAATTAAAGCGAAAAGATTTCTCTCTTCGGTCGAAATGACAAAGCTTATAATTCTTAGAAAATTATTTTTATTATCAAAGTAATTCATAAATTAAAAAACAACTTTGTCCATCTTCTTAATTACAACGTGTGTATCTCTGTTTGGTGCTGATGGACCCCAGTAATTAAATCCGTAAGTGAATTGACCATAACCGCCTGCAAGCAAGTTTGGTTTTAAATGAGTTCGTGTAAAACTATTATTACCGCCTGCACGTTTATTACCCCTTACTTGCGATTTAGGGATTCCAACTGTTCTTTCAACTGCGTGATAAACAATTGTAACACCTTTCGGTATTCTGTTACTCACAACTGCTCTTGCACAGTAAACACCGTGATCATTAAATACTTCTACCCAATCATTGTCTTGAATTTTAAGTTCTACTGCATCTTCTTCATTTATCCAAACGGGTTCGCACCCTCTGGAAAGAGTCAGCATTCTTATGTTATCACCATAAGTTGTGTGAATGTGCCATTTGCCGTGTGGAGTTAAACAGTTAAATATTTTAGCTTTACCGGACTTTAATGTTTCTCTTAGATCGCCGTAAACTTCGGGTTTTGGCGATGGTTTGTAAGTAGGGAGATGTTCACCAAAAGCAATGTACATTTCGTGATCTAAATACAAATGCTGTCTTCCTGTCAAGGTTCTCCAAGGTACCAATCTTTCATAATTGTAAGTGTACGGAGCATAGGCTCTTCCGTCATTCATCAATCCGGACCAAACAGGAGAAGTATTGTATCTTCTTGGTTGAGATTGCAATGATTTATAATCGAGTCTTACATCCTTGCTTCCTTCTGCAATATCCGTAAGTACAAGTCCCGTTTTCTTTTCAATATTTTTATACGCACGGTATGTTAATTCGCCATTGGTTAAGGATGATAATTTTAATACGGCATTTGCAGCCCATTCATCTTCTTTAATTGAAGGGAAAACTTTGTCATCAATTTTTTCTGTATGATTATCCGGTGAAGTAAGCATGCTATCATATTCATCTTCACACATATAATGATTACCATGTGCACCGAGTCCGTTTTTTCTTACTCCATCACCGAGAGCAATATATTTATCATAAATCTTGGTGTAGTCTCTTTCTACAACTGCAAGTTTGTGCATTGTTTTACCAGGAACAGCTTCACATTCATCCATGTACCAGTCTTTAACTACAGGTTGAGAGATTTCATCAGCACTATCGTGACCAAGCGGTACAGTAACTACATCTTTTTGTATTTCCGGTAAATGTATTTTTGCAAGTTCACTTGTAGCCTTTGCAATTTCTTTGAATATCTGCCAATCTGTTTTTGCTTCCCATACAGGAGGAATTGCTGCCGACAGCGGATGAATAAATGAATGCATATCTGTAGAATTTAGATCAGCTTTTTCATACCAGGATGCTGCAGGTAAAACTATATCAGAATATAAGGCTGAAGAATCCATTCTGAAATTAAGATCAACTACCAAATCCATTTTCCCTTTAGGTGCAACTTCGTGCCATTTAACTTCTTCTGTTTTTTCTTCTTCAATGTCTTTGCCTATTGCATTAGAATGAGTGCCTAAATAATGTTTGAGTAAATATTCGTGTCCTTTCATGCTTCCTGAAATAGCATTGCCTCTCCATATATACCAAGTGCGTGGAAAGTTTTCATCTGCATCAGGGTCAGAGATAGAATATTTTAATTTTTTTGATTTTAATTTTTCTAAAACATATTTTTTAATTTCGTCATCGTTTTTTGCTCCGTTGTTTTGAGCTTCTTTACAAAGTTCAAGGGGGTTTTCATTAAACTGGGGATAGAAAGGCATCCAACCCATTCTTACGGATTTAAATATTTTATCAGCGTGATGTCCTTTTGTCCATTCGTTATCAGGGGTTTTATTATAATTAGAAAAGTGACCGTCATATCTGTATTGGCAGGTATTTATATAATGCCAAATAGGTGTTTGTTGTAGTCTAACAGCGTTAACCCAATCTTTTGCAAAAGCAATCGTACCCCAGGAATCAGAAGGAGCTAATTTTTCCTGGCCTACATAATGGTTGAGTCCTCCACCGTTTTTGCCTACACAACCGGTTAACATAAGAGCCATTATTCCTGCTCTATAAATAAGATTATTGTGATACCAGTGATTTATTCCGGCACCGATAATTATCATACATTTACCCTCTGTTGCTTCAGCAGTACTTGCCCACTCTCTTGCAAACTGTACAACAGATTTGCTGTCCATTCCGGTAAAAATTTCCTGCCAGGCCGGTGTATAAGCTGCATCTTTATCTTTATAATCTTTAGGATAATCACCATCAAGGCCTCTGTTAACTCCGTATTGTCCCATAGTAATATCATAAACAGTAGCAACAGGAACTTTTTCACCGTCAACAGTTTCAATATATTTTACAGGTACGCCTCTTAGTCTCTTTTTATCCAAACCAAATTCAGTAAACTCAACCTGAAGGATTTTATCATTTTTATTAATTAATGTAAGCTGTGGGTTGAACTGAGAATTATCATCTGCATTTTCCAGTTTCAAATTCCAGTTGCCGCCTTTCTTATCCCAGCGATGACCGACGCTTCCTTTTGGAATTACTAGATTACCTGAATCTTCATCTATGTTTAAGAATTTCCAGTCACCATTTTCAATATCTTTATATTTTTTGATTTTATTTGCACGAATTAATTTTCCAGGGGTATAATTTTTCCCTTCCTTTACTAATTCAACTAAATAAGGGGAATCGGTATATTTTTTTGTGTAATTAAGAAAATAAGGAGTTTGTTTTTCGTGATGAAATTCTTTTAAAATTACATGAGTAACTGCCATCCAAAAAGCTCCGTCACTACCAGCGTGCAAAGGCATCCATTGATCTGAATATTTTGATACCTGACTAAAATCGGGTGAGAATACAACAGCTTTTGTTCCGTTGTGTCTTGCTTCTGCAAAAAAGTGCGTGTCAGGTGTTCTTGTCATATTAAGATTTGAACCCATAACAGCAATAAATTTTGAATTATACCAATCGGCACTTTCACACACGTCAGTCTGCTCACCCCAGATTTCCGGCGAAGCATTTGGAAGATCACAATACCAATCGTAAAAACTAAGATTTACTCCTCCGAATAGTTGTAAAAATCTTCCACCGGCAGCATAACTTAACATTGACATTGCAGGAATGGGAGAGAAACCGATCACTCTGTCAGGCCCGTATTTTTTAGCTGTATAAATATTTGAAGCCGCCATAATTTCAAGAACTTCATCCCAACTTGCTCTTCTAAATCCGCCTTTGCCTCTGGCTTTTTGGTATTTTTTTCTGTTCTCTTTATTGTTCTGAAGATTTTCCCATGCTTTAAGTACATCACCGGTTTTCTTTTTTTCTTCTCTATAGAGATCTAATAGTGTACCTCTAATTAATGGATATTTTATACGAAGCGGACTGTATAGATACCATGAAAAAGAAATTCCTCTTTGGCAACCTCTTGGTTCATAGGGTGGAAGACTGTTTTCTAAAAGAGGGTAGTCTAACTGCTGAGTTTCCCAAACAACAATACCGTCCTTTACGTGAATCTGCCAGGAACAGCCTCCTGTACAATTAACACCATGTGTGCTTCTGACAATTTTATCGTGTTGAAATCTGTTTCTGTAAAATTCTTCCCATTGGCGAGTTTCTGGTGAAATTAAATCTTGAATCCAACTCATAATAATATTCTTCTATTAGTTTATAATTATTTTGATTTTTTTTGTCTGTTATAAATTTGTTTGTTGACTGTATTTCTTTTCCTTCCGAACCATACTATCCCGAAAAATCCTAGAAGTATAACAACACCTGCAATCCCACTATAGATAAATCTTTTATCGTAATTAACCGGGTGTTGATAAATAGAATTTTTATCTGTTTCTCTTAAGAAAGCCAGTAAATAATATTTTTCATCTTTCGTAATTTCTTTATCTGTAAAAGCAGTTCGCATAATTGGAAATGGTGGACTTGAAATAATGGCATCAACTCCTAGTGCATTCAATCTTGAAAATGCATTTGTAAGATCTTTTGAAAGTAAACCACCGCTTATTAGATTGTCTTTAACAACATTGTGACATGAAAGACAGGGAGGACCTCCGTTTTTAAAACGTTTCTCTCCGGTAAAGTATTGCCAGCCAATATTTATTTCATCTTTACCTGCCTGATCTAATGTAAAACCTAAACTGTTTGTTAAAGTAAATGGGGGAGCATCAACTACATCGGTTGTAGAAACGGTAGAACTTTTTTCTTTTATATAATTTATAACACTTATTATTTTAGCATCTGATAGTGCCTGATCCGGCATTATCACTTTATTGAATTCATTGAATATACTTACTGCAATAGAATCACCGTTTTTGACCATGGTTTGTGATGATTTTACAAAATTTATTATCCAACCTTGCTTTAATCTGTCTTGTACATTTATAAGATCAGGTCCAACTAATTTACCCTGTCCGATTGTATGACAGGCACGGCAAACGGTTAAAAATATTTTTTCACCATCATTTTGAGAGAAAATTGTACTGCTTAAAAATGGAATTATTAGTAGGATAAGGAGTGTTCTTTGCTTTAGATTTTCAAGTTTTTTATGTAGAATCATATTATTTCCTTCTAAAAAAGAAACAAAATTAAAATCAGATTTATTACTCTGATTAAACTTAAAAAAAATATATTTATAAAACAAGACTTTTTTATTCGATTATAAAATTTTTTTTATTCCTTTTCCTTTTAAAAACATTATTACAAATATTTCCTAGTTTGTAACACCATTGTAACATCTTAAATATATGTTTCTTAGACACATATTTTTTAATAAATTAGGAGAAAAAATAATGAAAAAGAACTTTTTTGTAACAGCAGTTCTTACTCTTTTAATACCTCTGATGTTTTCAGGCGTAATAAAAGCACAGCAGATACAGGTAGATAAGAAAATACCTCATTACAAAAAAAACGGTAATATTAGCGGTAACGCAGGCAGCATCGGCTCAGATACTATGAATAATCTAATGACACTTTGGCTTGAGGGATTCAAAAAATATTATCCATTAGTAAATATTCAGATTGAAGGTAAAGGTTCATCGACTGCACCTCCGGCACTGATCTCAGGTACAGCTCAGTTCGGACCAATGTCAAGAATGATGAAAAATGAAGAGATAGATAAATTTGAGGCAAAGTATGGTTTCAAACCAACCACAATAAGAACATCAATGGATGCTTTGGCAGTTTTTGTGCATAAAGATAATCCTTTAAAATGTTTAAGT
>PFGS01000217.1 GCA_002783525.1 Ignavibacteriales bacterium CG12_big_fil_rev_8_21_14_0_65_30_8
ATGAAATAATTTTAATTATTTAAAATAGGCAAGAGGCAAAAATGAACATATCAAAAGAAGTACAAGGTTTAATTCTTCTTGTTGCAAGAGAAACTTTAAACTCTCTTTTTTATGAAGATGCTCATTTTACTGATATTGATTACAAAATTTATCCTCAGATTACCATGAGGAATACAGGTGCATTTGTAACTCTTAAAGATAACGGAAATTTGCGTGGATGTATTGGATATTTAAGTTCACCTGATATGCTGATTGACACGATAAGAGAAGCAACAATTCAAGCTGCAACAAATGATCCAAGATTTAATCCTTTAACTGTTGAAGAATTACCCAGTATTAATATTGAAGTTTCAATTTTATCACCAACAGTTCAGTTAAGAGATTATAAAGATATTAGAATTGGTGAACACGGTTTACTTTTGGAAGAACCAAACCACAGAGGTGTATTACTTCCACAGGTTGCTACTGAAAATAATTTTAGTATTCAACAATTCTTAACAGCGTTATGTGAAAAAGCAGGATTGCATCCCTACACTTGGGAAGATACTCCTTTAAATATAAAAGTATTTACAGCAACAGTAATTTCAGAAGTCGGAAAAAGAAAAAAGACTTATGATTCAGCTTAGAAAACCTGCAGTAGCCGGACTTTTTTACCCTGCAGACCCACAAAAATTAGAATCTGAAATTAAGCAGCACTTGAAAAATTCTATTCCTTCTTTTATTCCATCAAAAGTTTTTGGTTTAGTTTCACCGCATGCAGGTTATGTTTATTCAGGCTCATCAGCTGCTTATGGATTTAACACTTTACAAAATAAAAAATTTAAAACTGTAATAATTATCTCTCCAAGTCATAAAGAATATTTCCCCGGAGTTTCTATTTATAACGGTGATGCTTATGAGACACCTTTGGGAGAAATTCCAATCGATCAAGAAATTTCTGATCTATTAGTGGATAATAAAGCCAATATTTTTAGAGGGATAAACGGGCACAGAGATGAACACGCAATTGAAGTTCAGCTTCCTTTTTTACAATATGTTTTAGAAGATTTTTCTATTGTACCGATTGTGATGGGTGATCAAAGTAAAATTTTTATTGATGCATTAGCAGATAAACTTAAAGAAGTTGTAAACGAATATACGCTTCTTATTGCAAGTTCTGATCTCTCACATTATTACTCTGCAGATGAAGCTGAAGAAAAAGATTCCAGAATTGAAAGAAGTATTAATGAATATAATATTGAACAGTTTGTTTCTGATATATCTAATAAAAAGTGTGAAGCCTGTGGTGCCGGACCAATATTATCCGTTATGAAATCAGTCAAAGAAAATAATAAAAACAAATCTTTAGTTCTGAACAGAACACATTCCGGTTATGTTAGCGGTGATTATGATCAGGTAGTTGGTTATCTTTCTGCTGTATTTTATGGAGAATAATTGCACGCAGAAAAAGAAAAAATTGCCATAATTGGCGCTGGAAAAATAGCTTACTCTTTAACAAACGCATTAGTTAAATCTAATTTTAATATCCAATCGGTTTTTAGCAAAAACCAAAAATCAGCCGAAGATTTAGCCGAAATATTCGGAATCAAAAATTTTTCAAATGATCTAAACGATATTTCTGAAGATATAAACATTTTCTTTTTAACTATCCCGGATAATCAAATACAAAATACAGCAAGACAAATTTCCGAACTAAAAATAAATTTTAATGGTAAATTATTTGTCCATTTTTCCGGTGCTTTAAGTTCAGATGAATTAGAGGTCTTGAAAGAAAAAGGGAGTGACACTGCTTCTTTTCATATTATGCAGTCATTTCCATCAAAAAGAGTTGTTAATTTTAATAATTTAACAGCAGCAATAGAGTCAGATAGCAAAATAGCAGAAAAATATTTATTCGGTTTGTCAGAAAAAATAAACTTAAAACCATTTCAACTTCTTAAAGAAGATAAGATAAATTATCATTTGTCCGGAGTTTTTTCTTCTAATTTATTTGTTGGAAATCTATTCTCTGCAAGTGAAGTTATGAACTTAAATAATTCAAATTATCCGGAATTTAATCAGCTTAATCTTCCTATTGTTAAAACAACAATTGATAATATTAAAAAAAACGGATTGGATAATTCCCTTTCAGGTCCTTTGCAAAGAGGTGAAGTAGAAGTTATAAAAAAACATATCGAAAATTTAAAATCTAAAACGGATAATAGTTTTAATGTTGAAGGTAAAAATATTTTTCTACTTAATTATATTTGTCAGTCCATTACAATTTTGAAGATGTTGGAAAATAAAAAGAACGGCATAAACCAAAATCAAAAAGACATACTTAATTTATTAATTGTAGAATTTAACGAGATCATAAAAAAATAATTAGCATTTGAAAAATCAAAACCCCTTAGTCACACTTTTTTTATATTAAGTCATCAAATAAATATTGTTTTAAATAGGATAAAAATACAGAATGAAAAACAACGGTAACACAATAGAAAAATTAGTTTCATTATCTAAGAGAAGAGGTTATATATTTCAATCCAGTGAAATTTACGGCGGATTGAACGGATGTTGGGATTACGGCCCGATGGGAGTTGAATTATTAAATAATATTAAAAAAGAATGGTGGAATTCCATGACTTTACGAGATGATATCGAAGGTTTGGATTCTTCCATATTAATGCATCCTAAAGTTTGGGAGGCTTCCGGTCATGTTGATAATTTTACAGATCCTATGATAGATTGCAAGCAATGTAAAGCAAGATTTAGGGTTGATTTACTTGGCGGAATGTTAAATGAAAAAAGAAAAAAGAAATCTATGAAAGCTTTACTAGAGAATTGTAAAGATGAAAACATAAAAAATAAGATCGAAGAAATTAGTGCAAATAAAAATGAAGCAGAAATTTTTAATATAATAATTGATGATAATGATTTAAGCGTATTGCTCTTGAATGAATTAAACTGTCCTCAATGCGGTACTAAATCTTCTTTTACTTCTGCAAGACAATTTAATTTGATGTTTAAAACTTTTTTAGGGCCGGTCGAAGATACCGGTTCAGCTATATTTTTAAGACCGGAAACAGCACAAGGTATATTTGTAAATTTTTTAAATGTGCAGAACTCAACCAGACAAAAACTACCTTTTGGAATTGCACAAATAGGCAAAGCTTTTAGAAATGAAATAAACACAAAAAATTTTCTATACAGAACCAGAGAGTTTGAACAAATGGAAATGCAGTTTTTTGTTAAGCCTGCTGATGATAAAAAATGGTTTAACAACTGGAAGGGAGAAAGAATAAATTGGTTTAAAAATTTGGGAATGAATTCTGACAATTTAAGATTACAAAATCATCCTGAAAATAAACTTGCACACTACGCAAAAGAAGCAACGGATATTGAATATAATTTCCCATTTGGCTGGGGTGAAATTGAAGGAATTCACAACCGGACAGATTTTGATCTTAAAAGACACGAAGAATATTCCGGAAAATCATTAAAATATTTTGATGAAGAAACTAAAGAAAAAACTTTACCTTTTATAATAGAAACATCTGCAGGTGCAAGTCGTTCATTTATGGCTTTTTTAACAGAAGCATACGATGAGGAAGAAGTTAAAGGTGAACAAAGAGTTGTTTTAAGGCTGCACAAAAAATTGGCCCCGATAAAAGCTTCAATTCTTCCTTTGGTAAATAAAGACGGTATGCCGGAAATAGCTAAAAAAATTGAAGATGATCTCAGATTTAAGTTTAAAATATTTTATGACGATAAAGGTGCTGTTGGAAGAAGATACAGAAGACAAGACGAAATTGGGACACCTTTTGCCATTACTGTTGACACACAAACTTTAGAAGATCAAACTGTTACTGTGAGAGAAAGAGATTCAATGGAGCAAATAAGAATTCCGAGTGAAAATCTTTCATCATTTTTGTTAGAAAAATTATCTAACTAAATTTTAATTAACTTTACACATAATATTATGCGTAAATGTTTTATCATATCTTTGTTCATTTCTACTTTTTTAACACAAATAAGTTTTGCCCAAACTGATATTAGAGATTCTCTGATAACAACAGGAATTGATCAGATCTATAGCATAAAATTTAAATTATCCGAAAGTACATTTCAAACTTTAAAAAATAATTTTCCATCCGATCTATCCAGCACATTTTTCTTAACAATGATCGATTGGTGGAGAATATTATTAAACACTACAAACGAAAAATATGATGACGGTTTTTTAATAAAATTAAATAACATCATTGAAAAATGTGATTCAATTTTAGATAAAGAACCAAATAATGTTGATGTCTTATTTTTTAAAGGCGGTGCTATTGGATTTAGAGGTAGATTAAGAGCGTTAAGACACAGCTGGTTAAAGGCTGCTGATGATGGTAGATTAGCTTTGCCTATAATTCAAAAAGTTACCTCCCTGGACCCCAATAATTATGATGCAATTTTCGGATTGGGAATTTATAATTATTATGCTTCAATACTACCTGATAAATATCCCATTTTAAAACCATTTATGTTGTTCATGCCTTCAACTGATAAAGACGAAGGAATTAGACAAGTAAAGCTTACTGCAGAAAAAGGTAAATACGCAAAATATGAAGCAAATTATTTTTTAATGCTGATATATTTTTTAGATGAGAATAAACCATTTGAATCTTATAAATATGCTTCATTACTTGCAAAAAAATTTCCTGATAATCCTGTATTTGAAAAATGGAAAGGGAGAATAGCATCTAAAGTTGGAAATAGCTTGACCGCGTCAGAAATATTTAAAAATGTTCTGTTAAAAGGGCAGAATAAAATGATGGGCTATGATGATGACATAACTATCCGTGAAGCCCTTTATTATATAGCTGATCAATATTGGAGAACGAATAAAATAGATTCATCAAAAATATTATTTGAAAAATGTGTGGATTATTCCAAGAAAATTGATAGTGATAAAGGAGAAGGTTTTTATGTAAATGCTTTAATTTATTTAGGAATGATACAAGATGTGAAGAATAACAGAAAAGCTGCTATTGAGTATTATAAAAAAGTTTTAGATATGGATAACTATAAACAGTCTCACGAACTGGCAGAAAAATATTTAGAAACACCTTTTAAGAAATAAACTAAAGTGAAGTTGAAATTCCTATTCTGTGCATTGCTCCAATCTCACCTAAAGAAGAAAAACCATAGTCAAAATGATATTTAGAAACCAGCAAACCTAATCCCAGATTAAAACCGGCAAGACCACCAAAGTCACCAACTTTCAGTTCTTTTCTCTTTTCATTATTATAACCAAATCTAATTGATAATGCCTTACTTAAATCAAATTCAGCTCCTACGCTAAAAGCTTCAAATCTTCCAGTGTATGGATCATCACTTCTATTTAATCTATGAAAATCCACAGATAATGTTAAAGGTATATGTGCCATTTTTTTTGAAATTCCTACTGCTAAATCTACAGGTAGATCTTCTTTTGCAGTAAAATATTTTGAAAGTTGAAATCCTGTATTAAGTAGAGCAATACCAAAGCTCAATCCTTCAGATGGAATTGAATAATGAAGCCCAAGATCAAAAGCCAATGCTGAGGATGATTGATCAGCTATTGAAGAATTAATGAATTTTAAATTAACACCATAATAAAAATTTTCTTCAAAGTTATTTGCATAACCAACAAGCAATGCTAATTCACCCGCACTGAACTCTCCGGTTTTAGTTCCGAACTGATCTGCTTGTGTAAAACTACCGTAACTTATATACTCAATTGCAGCACCAAACCTTCCCAAATCACCTACATCTTGATTGTAAGAAACACTTGCTAAATTAATATCTAATAAATGATTTACATATGAAAATGATATCTTTTGATCCTGAATTAATTTAAGACCGGCAGGATTGTAAAAAATTACATTTGGATCATCATTGTTTGATACAAAACTTCCACCTAAGGCACCTGCACGTGGACTTAGATCTAAGCGAAGGAACTCATATGTTTTTTGTCCAAAAGTTGAAAAAGAAATTAATAATATTATTACTGCTGTAAAAAATGTCTTTGTTTTCATAAAAATCCAAAATATTAATTTCTTATTTAACTATATTATAAAATAAAGGCAAGTGAAATTATTAAGCATTCAATTTTAATTCATTTATATAATAAAAAGGATATATGAAATTTTTAATTTATGGAGCTACAGGTTATACAGGTAAACTTATTGCTGAAAGAGCAAAACAACTTAATCTAAATCCTATTCTATCAGGAAGAAATCCTGAAAAATTGAAACAAGTTGCTGAACCATTGGGTTTTGAATTTCAATCAGTTGAATTGACGGAAAATGAAAAATTATTAAAATTATTAGAAAAAGTTGAGCTTGTTCTGCATTGTGCAGGTCCATTTTCATCAACTTCAAAACCAATGGTTGACGCGTGTTTAAAAACTAAGACTCATTATTTAGATATAACAGGCGAGATCAGTATTTTTGAAAGGAACAGAAGTTTGGATAAAGCTGCAAAAGAAGCTAAAATATTAATTATGTCAGGCGTTGGTTTTGATGTAGTTCCAACGGATTGTCTTTCGCTACATATGAAAAAAAGAATACCGGATGCTGAACATTTAAATTTAAGTATTGGTGGATTGAGTCAAATTTCATCAGGTACAGCTAAAACAGCAATTGAAAATATTTCCAAAAGTTTTTTAGTAAGAAAAGATGGCAAAATTACTCAATTAAAAAAACCTTTATATGGCAAAGCAGATTTTGGAAAAGGTGAAGTTGAGACAGTTTCCGTTAGCTGGGGAGATGTTGCAACTGCATTTTATACAACCGGAATTCCTAATATCTCTGTCTTTTTTCAACTGACTAAGCAGACAAAAAAAATAATTAAAATGAATTCTTTTGTTAAATGGATATTATCACTTTCACCAATAGAAAATAAATTAAAATCACAAATAGAAAAGAAATTTAAAGGCCCTGATAAAGAAGTTAGAGAAAATGCAAAAGGAATAATTTTTGCAGAGGTATCAAATTCAAGCGGAAAAAAGATGAGTTCT
>PFGS01000150.1:0-2005 GCA_002783525.1 Ignavibacteriales bacterium CG12_big_fil_rev_8_21_14_0_65_30_8
AAGATTTTTTATACAAAAAGAGCATCTAAAGAATGGCTTGAGGCTTTAGAACCTTTAGGAACAGATGAAAACAAATTATTTTTAGAAAAGGCACCTTGTTTAATAACAATCTTTTCTAAAAAAGTTGATATACTTCCAAACGGAAAAAAAGTAAAACAATATTATTCGTTAGAATCAGTTGGAATTGCAACTGGATTTTTAATTAATGCATTGCACAATGCTGGGCTTGCAACATTAACCCATACACCAAGTCCTATGGGTTTTTTTAATAAAATTTTAAATCGTCCTGAAAATGAAAAACCATTTCTCCTTTTGGTTGTCGGCTATCCGGTCAAAGATGCTGAAGTGCCTAACATTACTAAAAAACCATTAGACGAAATAGCAATATTTATGGAATGAAATTCTTTTATTTATATAATTTTGTTTCAGGTCTAAAAGCAAACCAAGCAAAAGAAAAGTAATCACCGTGTAAAATATTTTTAAGCTGAGTCCCTTTTAGTTTTCCATCAATAGCCTTTCCAGTTATACTCCAAACAGATTTAGTTTGGTCATCAATCACTTTTAAATTTTCATACTTGAAAGTTAAAATTTTACCGTCTACAATCCTGCTAAATGTACCTGTTGTACCAACATTTCTTGATTTACTGATATCTTTTGTTTCCAATGCTGATCCGGCTCCAATTAAATGTAAAATTAATACCGGATTACCAACAAAATCATCATTTATTATTTTCATTTTTTCAGTTATAGAATAAGGGTAAGCTTTAAAATTATTATCAATTTCTATGGCTATTATTTTTTCATTTGGTGGTAATCTTTCATCTATTTTTCCTCTGTATAAAAATGGTTTTGAATTTATGTTGTCATAACCAATGTATGGATTTTGACCGTAGGATCTTGTAAAACCTGTTTCTCTTGAAAGGACAGTACCATCAGGGTAATTTTTTTCAAATTGTTCGAAAGAAATAATTTGAGAAGGGATGAGATTTAATTTAGTTCCAGTCATTTTTCCAACTATTGCTTCCCCAATAAACTCCTGCCACAGGCTTTCAGTTAGTCTGTCGTACATCACAAGGTTTGAATTTCTTAGCAAACCAGATGTACCAAATGTTGTTTCTTTACCATCAACAATTCTTACAAATACGCTTGTACTGTAACACAATGGACAGAAAGTAATCGAAATTGGAGTATCTCCAATTTTATCATTTATTATTTCGTGCCAAATTAATATTGCTAGTGGATAAGCTTTAGCTGTTCCATTTATTTCAATTGAAATAATGGGGCTTTCAAAGTTCAACCAATCTTTTGCATCTTTGATTGATTCAAACTGTGGGTTATCAATTGAAGGTATTCCATCTCTTTGAGGTCCACCACCCATAAATTTACTAAAACCTACACTATGTTTAGTAAAATCAGTTTTCCAATCAGATGAAACTTTGTTAAACACTTCCAAGTTATCTTGTGCATAATTATTAGAATTTGGAATAATTAAAAGAAGTATTAAAATTAATTTGAATAAGTTTTTATATAACATATAAATATTTTTTTTGTGGTAAATATTATTTAAAATAACATATCTTAAATTTTTAATGTGTCGTTAATTGGACAAAATCAATAATTATTCAATTCATTTTGGTGGTTAATACTAGCAGGCTTAATTACAATCCCTTTATTTTTTTTACCATTCATTTTGATAACAACAGGAGAATCAAAATGGAGGAGGCTAGTAAAATTTTTCTTTTCTTCCGGTAATTGTTTTAAAAGCCAATCCCAATCTAATAATCCTTTTTGTTTATAAAGATCAATGCTTAAATAAGCTATAGAGAAAGAAATAATGTTGTGAAAAAAGTGAGAACCTTGTGATGGTTCAACAGAAATGTCTTTAAAACTTGATTCAATTATTGCTCTTGCACCGGCTATTTGTTCCCAATTTACAGGTATGCCTAACCATGGATCCATACTTCCCCATCTTCCAACTCCTATTAATAAATATGGTCTGTTTTCA
>PFGS01000150.1:2014-2194 GCA_002783525.1 Ignavibacteriales bacterium CG12_big_fil_rev_8_21_14_0_65_30_8
TTAGAGTTAAAATAAGTTACTTCGCTGGCAACTTCTCTGCTGTTTGATCTTTCAAATCTATTAAAATCTACTAATACAATATCATAAACATCATTAATTATTCCATTGCCCATAACTTGTTTTGAGTAACAAATAAGATCTTCTTTTTTATAGTCGTCAATATTAAATTCTTCTTCTTCA
>PFGS01000150.1:2261-6882 GCA_002783525.1 Ignavibacteriales bacterium CG12_big_fil_rev_8_21_14_0_65_30_8
CAAACTCTATTTCAATTGGTGTGCCCATACCCCAAGCTCCTAACTCCAATAATAGCTGTAAAATTTTTGCGATTGGGAAATATCCGTGTTTAAGAATAGGTGCAAAAGTAATTACACGAGGCCCGCTTCTGGAAAGACCATCGGTGATCATATCATTTTCAGATGAGTAAGTTGAAGCTATCAAATTTAATGTACCATCTTTTTCAGATTCTTCAATAGTATATTTTTCTAATAATTCTTCTCTCTTAGCAAATTCTTCAATAGGAAGTTGAGTTAAAGGTAATGCATAGAAATCTCTTTGACTATTATTTAAAGAATCTTTTATAGAATAAAATTGTATTAAATCAGTGGGATATTTGGGACAAAATCTAACAGTATTACCTCCTTCAACCACCATTTTGCCAAGACCCAATGCAGCTGAAACAATTCCATCTTCCGGTTTTTGTGGAGGTATTGGATAAAAGTTGTATGACTTTGCAACTCCGGCAATATCGGGATAGAATTTATTATTATGATTACTTCCTATCATTTTTTGGATTACAATAGCCATCTTTTCTTCTTCGCTTCTATATGTAGTATGGCTAATATATTCTCGTGATGATTTTGTATAAGTTGAAGCATATACCTTTTTAATTGCTAAAATTAATTTTTCTAATCTAAGTCTTGGATTAGGATGATTATTAGGAAGCATATATGTTTTATACACTCCCGCAAATGGATGATATTGAGAGTCTTCCAACAGACTTGATGAACGAACGGCTAATGGTGTTTTCATTATCTCAAGAAAATCTTCAAGTTGATGTAAAAATCTCTTTGGAAATTTTTTAGCATTAATAATTTTATCATATATTTTTTTGTCATCAACACTACTTAATACAAACTCAGTAAGATGATTCTCTTTCAAGAACATATCAAAAACTTGTGTTGTTAATACAACAGCAGGAGGTACATAAATATTTATATCTTCAAATTGTTCTTTTAAATTATTATTGTTTATTAGCCAGTTAAGAAATCCTAATCCACGTGCTTTCCCCCCAAGTGAACCCTCCCCAATTCTGGCAAAACTAGAATCCGGGTCAAAAGATTCTTTTTCAAAATCTGTAATTATTCCTCTTTGTCTTTGCTTTCTGTAAGTTCTTAAAGATTGAATTAATGTATTTCTTAAATCTTCTAAAGATTCAAAATCAGATACCTTTCTTCGTCGTAATTTGTGAGCTAAATAGAACTCCGTTCTGGCTTTTAACCAATTAGAGAAATGATTTTTTTGTCCATGATATTCAATAGATTCTGCAGGTACAACTTCCAACTGTTTTTCAAGTTCCCTTAAGTTTGAAGCACTAGCAATTTTTTCGCCATCTTTGTTTTGAAAGATAAAATCACCAAAGCCAAAATTATGATTTATAAATTTTCTTATTTTTTCAAATAATTGAGGAGAATTTTTTAGTAAAAAAATAGCACCAATATTTTCTGCATCATTTTTAAATTTTTCGTTTTCGGAAAGCAATAATATTGGTATATCTGAATGCGTTTTCTTTATATTCTGTGCAATTTTAATTCCAGCGTAGGAATCAATAACATCTTTATGTGGAAATTCAATGTCTGAAATTACACCCAACACTAATTTTTGATATTTATCAAAACATTCCCAAGCTTCATCATAATCTGTGCAGAGAATGATTTTAGGTCTTGCACGCATTCTTAAAAACTTATGTGAAAGATTTATTCCTTCTGAAATTAACTTTTCAGATTGGTTAAGAATTTCATTATAAATAAATGGAAGAAAAGATGAATATTGTTTGATATCATCTTCAATAAAAATTATTACTTGAACCCCAACGCTTTTGCAGTCGTGTTCAATATTATGTTTATCTTCCAGATATTTTACAATACCAATTATTATTCTGAAATCTCCCTGCCAAATAAAAATTTGATCAAATACATCAGTATTTTTATTAATTAATAAATGCTTTAATTCTTTGTTGTCATGAGCAAGTAAAACCAGCGGTATATCAATTGAAGATTCTTTTACAAGTTTAGCAAAGTAAATAGGATTCATATCTTCAATGTGAAGAGTAGAAATGATCAGATCGAATCTTTTTTCCTGACTTGCTAATTGAAGTGCTTCTTTTCCGCTTGATACTCTTGTTAGTTCAGGGGAATGGTTAAGACTTAAAGATTGATATTCATTTCTAATAAGTTCATATAATCTTCCGTCTTCTTCAAAAAGATATAAATCATACAAACTGGAAACTAATAAAATATCTCTTATTCTATAATGCATTAGATCCTGAAAACCTTGGATCCTGGTTCCGTAAACTTGTTCTACCCAAAAGTCATCAAAAGTAGAAATATTTTTTTCTTCTTTATTGTTCATAGATCAAATAATAGTATTATTAATTTCAGTTATATGTGTAACTATTTAATTTAAATTAAAATTACAATAAAAAAAAACGGAGTTCCACAATTATGTAAAACTCCGTTAAAAGTTAATCTATAATTATGAAATTAAATGATTATACAACTCCTTGATCCATCATTGAATCAGCTACTTTTAAGAAACCACCAATGTTTGCACCGTTAACATAATTACCAGGTGTTCCAAATCTTTCAGCTGTTTCTTTACATGTAGTGTGGATATTTTTCATTATTTGTTGGAGACGACCATCAACCTCTTCTCTTGGCCAAGGAACTCTCATACTATTTTGAGACATTTCTAAACCGGATACTGCAACTCCACCTGCATTTGCAGCTTTAGCTGGTCCGTATAGAATTTTTTTGTCTAGGAATAGTTTTACTCCATCAAGAGTAGTTGGCATATTTGCACCTTCTGAAACCAAAAACACACCATTTTTCAATAGATTCTGAGCGTCTTTTTCATTTATTTCATTTTGAGTTGCACATGGGAAAGCACAATCTGCTTTATGATCCCACAGAGGATTATGATCAGCTTTAGGGTCAAGAGGAGTATAAACTGCTGATTTGTATTTGTCAGCATATTCTTTAATTCTTCCGCGTTTAACATTTTTTAGTTCCATAACATATGCCAGTTTTTCATCGTTAACGCCTTCTTCATCATAAATATATCCAGATGAATCTGAAAGTGTTACAGCTTTTCCGCCTAGTTGATTTATTTTTTCAACTGTGTACTGAGCAACATTTCCACTTCCGGAAACAAGGCAAGTTTTACCTTCATAAGAATCATTTTTTGTTGCCAACATTTCAGCTCCAAAATAAACGGTACCGTATCCTGTTGCTTCTGGTCGAATAAGTGAACCACCCCAATTTAAACCTTTGCCGGTAAGTACACCTGTAAATTCATTTCTTAATTTTTTATACATGCCAAACAGATAACCTATTTCTCTTCCTCCAACACCAATATCACCTGCAGGAACATCTGTATTTGGTCCAATATATCTGAAAAGTTCTGCCATAAAAGCCTGGCAGAATCTCATTATTTTAAGATCACTTTTACCTTTGGGATCAAAATCAGACCCACCTTTACCGCCACCCATAGGTAATGTTGTTAAGCTGTTTTTAAATACTTGTTCAAATGCTAAAAATTTTAGTATACCAAGATTAACCGAGGGGTGAAAGCGAAGTCCACCTTTGTAAGGACCAAGAGCACTGTTCATTTCAATTCTGAAACCTCTATTTATATGAGTTTCACCTTGTTCATCAACCCAAGGAACACGAAACATCAATACTCTTTCGGGTTCAATTATTCTTTCTAATATTTTTGCTGCACGATATTCAGGATGTTTATCTAAAACTATTGAAAGTGATTCAACAACTTCTTCAACTGCTTGATGAAATTCTGGCTGTACCGGGTTTTTTGCCTTTACATCAGCCATTAAATCTTTAACATAGTTGGACATATTATTCCTCCGTAAGATAATTTAAGGTTAAGGTTAGATTTTTGAGAAGGAGATCTTTATTTTTTTTATACATTTTAAGTATTAGTTCCCCTAATTATATAAAAAGTACAATATTAAAATATATATTATAAGCAAGGTTTCAAAATAACACCTTCATTTTGCTGACCATTTATTTTTATGGCCAAAGGGTTATCAAAGTGCAGATGTTTTATGTATGTCTTTTCTTCCTCAGGTTTTTGAGTAAAAAGCCAATCCCAATTAATATATCCTAATTTTGTAAAAGGGTTAATACTAAAATAACCGACTTTGTTTGAAGTAAGATTGTGAAAGAAATGAGTTCCTTGAGAAGGTGTTACACTTAAGTCTTCAAATACAGATTCTACAATTGCGCAAACTCCGGAAATTTGATCCCAGGATACGGGGATACCCAACCAAGGATCCAATGTACCCCATCTTCCCATTCCAATAAGTATATAAGAACTTTTCTTTTTTAATAATTTTTTATTGAAATAATTTATTTCTAATGCAACTTCTCTGGTGTTTTTTCTTTCAAATTTATTTTTATCCACAAAAACTATATCGTAGATATTATCTGTTAAACCATTACCAAGCACCTGAGAGCTTCTGCAAATTATGTCTTCCTCCTTAACATTTGAAATTGTAACTTGTTCTTTTTCACTATTTATTACCAATGGACGCATTTGCAACATAGAAAATTCTTTTATCTTACTTTTTTTAACATCATA
>PFGS01000184.1:0-5989 GCA_002783525.1 Ignavibacteriales bacterium CG12_big_fil_rev_8_21_14_0_65_30_8
AAGAGCAGCTTCTGCAATTAATTCTGTTGCTTCTGATCCTATTATATGTGTTCCTAAAATCTCTCCATATTTTGCATCAAAAATAAATTTAACAAATCCTTCTCTTTCACCAATAGCAAATGCTTTACCGCTCGCCATAAATGGAAATTTACCTACCTTTATATCCAATCCTTTTTCTTTTGCTTTTTGTTCTGTCAATCCAACACTTGCAACTTGAGGTTGACAGTAAGTACAACCAGGAATATTTTCATATATAATATCCGGTGGATTCATTCCTTTAATTTTTTCAACACAGTGAATTCCTTCTGCAGAAGCAACGTGTGCAAGCCAAGGCGGTCCGATAACATCTCCAATGGCATAAATTCCTTTAATATTACTCTCATAGGTTGATTTGTCAACTTTTATGTGATTCTTATAAAATTCTACGCCTAACTTTTCTAATCCAATTCCTACAATATTGCCAGTTACACCAATTGCAGATAATACTTTATCTGCGCTTAAAATTTCTTTTTTGCCATTTTTAACTATAGTAACATTTACTTTTTTTCCTTTTACTTCGGCTTTTTCTACTTTAGTTGAAGTATAAATCGAGATTCCTCTTTTCTTAAAACTTCTCATCAAAACATCAGAAACCTCTTTATCTTCAACAGGTAAAATACTGTCCATCATTTCAATAACAGTTACTTTTGTACCTAATACAGAATAGAAATATGCGAACTCTATCCCAATTGCACCGGCGCCAATTATTATCATTTCTTTGGGTCTTTCTTTCAGAACCATAGCCTCGGTGCTTGTAATTATATTTTTTCTGTCAATTGGAATATTATCAAAAGTTTTTGGTCTTGCACCGGTTGAGATTATTATTTTATCAGCAAATACTTTTTCAATCTCTTTTTTATTATCATCAAATATTGAGAGCTCATTTTTTGATGTTAATTTTCCAAATCCTCTTACTCTTTTAACTTTATTTTTTTTGATCAGAATTTCAACATTGGAGGATATCTTTTCTGAAATGCTTCTGCTTCTGCTTATTATTTTATTAAAATCAAATGATAGTTCTTTTGCGGTAATGCCGAATTCATCCCCTTTATTTTTTACCATATCATATAGTTCTGCATTCTTCAATAATGATTTTGTAGGAATACAGCCCCAATTCAGACAAATTCCGCCTAAATTATCTTTGTCAATTACTACAGTTTTGAACCCTAACTGAGAAGCTCTAATAGCAGCAACGTAACCTCCGGGTCCACCACCAAGCACAGCTATATCATATTTATCTGTCATAAGTAAATTTGATTAATTTTGATTAGACAAGATCAAATATAAGCAGTTTTATAAAAAGTTTAAACTTTTTAATCAATAATTATGACTTATAAGTCAGAAATAATCTTTGATTTTAGGATATTCATTCCCTTTATTTTACTTTAAAATAAAAAAGGCATTAAACTAATTAGTTAAATGCCTTAATAGATAAAATTAAATAAATGTTTAGTTATTCTACCGCACTAGAATAACTTGTAATAGCTTCTTCTACGCTTTTATAAACCTCAAAAATTCTCATCATACCTGTAATTTCAAACAGTACCAAAGTTTCAGAATGAAGATTGGCAATCTTGAGACTTCCACCAAGCTCTCTCAATTTTTTTGCTGTAGAAACAAGTGTCCCTAAAAATGTAGAATCCATATATTTACATTCTTTTAAATTTACAACAATGTTTGTTAATTTTTCAGAGATATCTTTTTCTAAAATTTCTTTAAATTCTTCTGCATAATTATAAGTAGCTCTGGTCAGATGAACATTCTCAATTGCAATATCTTCTTTAATATCAGATGAAAACTTCATATCTAAATACCTTTAATTTATTTTAATATAATTTATCAAATTATTAACCTAAATATCAACACTATTTCTTATTTTTTTTGAAAATATTTTCATATTCTTTCAAAGAACTAGGATTTATCAAAGCATCCTTATTTTTTACCTCTTCATTATTACTGATTTTAGTTACAGCCAATTCAACTTTTTTACCGCTGATAGTTCTTGGTATTTCCTTTACACAATAAATATTTGAAGGAACATGCCTTGGTGTTGCATTAGCCCTAATCTCTTTTTGAATTTCTTTAATTAATTTTTTTGTAAAACTGAACCTATTATTTAATACTACAAACAGGATTATTTTTACATCGTTCTTTTCTCTTTTTCCAATTACTAAACTATCAGTAATTTGTTCCATTGATTCTACAATTCTATAAATTTCTGCAGTACCAATTCTTACACCACCCGGATTAAGTGTTGCATCTGATCTGCCATAAACAATCACTCCTCCGGTTTTATTAATTTTAATATAATCACCGTGATGCCATACATCTTCAAATTTCTCAAAATATGCTGATCTGTATTTTTCATTTTTAGGATCATTCCAAAATGAAATAGGCATTGAAGGAAATGGTTTTGTACATACAAGCTCACCCTTTCTATTAATAACTAAATTTCCTTCATCATCAAAAGTTTCTACTTTCATACCCAGCCCTCTGCATTGTATTTCCTCACTATAAACAGGTAAGATGGGACAACCAAGCATGAAACAAGAAATAATATCTGTTCCTCCAGAAATAGAAGAAAGTAAAACATCTTTTTTTACATTTTTATATACCCATTTAAAATTATCAGAAGAAAGTGGCGACCCTGTAGATAAAATTGTTTTAAGAGAATCTAGTTTAGAACTTTTCTTTGGAATGATCATCTTCTTTTCACAGATGCTTAAAAACTTTGGACTTGAGCCAAATACAGTAATTTTTTCTTCTTCAATAAAATTCCATAATTTATTCAAACTTGGATAACCGGGATTTCCATCATATAAAACAACTGTAGAACCAATGCTTAAAGAACTAACTAACCAATTCCACATCATCCAGCCACAGGTTGTAAAATAGAAAATATTATCTTTTCTATTTAAGTTAACGTGAAGTGAATGTTCTTTAAAATGCTGAAGTAATGTCCCGCCTGCACCGTGTACAATACACTTTGGAATCCCTGTAGTACCAGAAGAATACATTATATAAACAGGATGGTCAAAATCTGTTTGAACAAATTTAATTCTAGTTGACTTATTTTTAAACAGATTTTCAAATGCAATATAATTTTTATTTTTAAATGGAGAATTGACTTTATCAGAAATCTTAAAATCAAAAAATTTTGGAATTAGAATAACTTTTTTTATAGATGTAATTTTCTTTTTTATCTGTTTTATCTTGTCTAAACAATCAATTGATTTGCCATTATAACTGTATTGTTCTATAGCAAAAAGAATTTTAGGCTTTATTTGATTGAATCTATCATATACACTGTTAATCCCAAAATCGGGAGAGCAGGAAGACCAAACTGCACCTAAACTTGTCGTGGCTAACATTGCAATTATTGCTTCAGGAATATTATTTACAAAACCAGCCACCCTATCCCCATTTTTAATCCCCATTTTTTTCATAGAAGCAGATAAACTTGCAACATATTTATTTAATTCTTTATAGGTTATATAAATATTAGGCTTATCTTCTCTTGAACTAATAATAGCAATTTTTTCATCATTAAATTTTAATAGATTCTCTGCAAAATTTAGTTTAGCTCCATTAAACCATTTTGAGCCTAACATTTGCTTACTTTTTAAAACAGAAGTATACTTTTTAGAATGAATTATTTTACTATAATTCCAAATAGATTCCCAAAAATCTTCAATATTATTAACAGACCAATTGTATAAATCCTCATATGTATGAAAAAATTTTCTATACTTTTTATTGATCCATTTTATATATCTGATAATATTTGAATTCTCAATACCGTCTATTGAAGGAATCCATAATGGTTTTTTCAAAGTTAATCTCTATTAAGGGTAAGTAATTAAATAATATTTTGGAGTAAGGCTGTCTTCCAAGCAAATTCTTTATCATTATTTTGCAAAGCACATTTTGCAGTATACTCTAAGTATTTTTTATCATCTTTGTTTTTGCTTAATAAAAGTAAAGATATTTTTAACATTCTTTTATAGTCATTTAAATTCTGGTATTCAAAAAAATCTTTTTCCAACGACAAATTAATTTGAAAAGATTCTTTTTCTAATTCAGTTTTAAATTTTTTAACTTCTTCAATTGTTGGGATTGATGAGATACCGGCAAATTTTGCAAGATCGTTAGCAGAATAAATTTCTGAATGTTTTATAAACTCCGGAATGTTATCAAAACCTACCCCAATGTTAGAACCCGGTTTTTCAACAACAAAAATTGATTCACCGTTTGCCCGGCAATAATAATTTGCTGACATTCTGGCAACAAGGTCAATTAAATTCGGTTCAATATTTCCGTCCTTCATTACTTCATTTTTAATGTGAAGTTTTAAAACTTCACAGACAGCTAAATTAGCACTCCCTCCTTTTTCACCATAACTCTTTATCTCCAGTAATTTGCATTCCATCTGAAAAGGTGATTCTTCAACTCTATATGGTTTAACAATATCAGACTTTATTGGTGTTAAGCCTGATTTAATAAACTCATCCACATCAGATGGATATTCTGAAGAAGCAAGACTTATTTGTTCAACCATTGAATATGTTACTGCCTGCACTACACATTCTTTTGTATCTATTAAATTATTGTAAGTATCTTTTAAAGATGCATCTCTGCCTCTTCTTGCTGGAGAAAATGCAATAATAGGTGGATTAGCTCCGAATGCATTAAAAAATGAATACGGAGATAGATTTGGTCTTCCATCCTTTGATAATGTTGATACAAGAGCAATAGGTCTGGGTGCAACACCGCCTAAAAGTAATTTATGGAATTCAGGTACAGTTACATCTTTTGGTTCAATATGCAGCATTAAACATTTTTCCTTTTAGATAAAATAGAATAATCATTTTTAGAAAGAAGTAAAGTATTCTTTAATCTTCCAAGTCCCTCAATTTCCAATTCCATGGTATCTCCTGGTTTTATCCAAATCGGTTCAAATTCTTTATTCTTTTCTTTGGCTTCTAGTGCCCAAGTACCATTTAATTCTAAATAGCAACCGGTCCCTACTGTTCCGGATCCTATAACATCACCTGGTAAAAGTTCTACTCCATACGAAGCTCTTTCAATTATTTCAGCAAATGACCAATTCATATCTTTCATATTACCATCTGAAACTTTTTTACCGTTATGAAAAGCCGTCATTCTTAAATTATATTTGTTACCTGTATCCGTTTCAATTTTATATTTTTCTAACTCATCGGGTGTTACTAACCAAGGACCGATTGTAGTTGCAAAATCTTTACCTTTTGCGGGACCAAGATTTAATTTCATTTCTTCCATTTGCAACCTTCTTGCACTTAAGTCATTCATAACCATATAACCTGCAACATAATTATCAGCATCTTTTACTGATATATTTTTACCTCTTCGTCCTATTACAATAGCAGCTTCAAGTTCAAAGTCTAATTTTTCAAAATGGTCTTTCTCTAAAATAATATCACCTTCACCAAATATGGCGTTGTGATTTGTTAAATAAAATATTGGGAACTGATCAAACTCTGGTATCATATCCACTCCCCTATTTCTTCTTGCTGTTGCAACGTGTTGACGAAAAGCATATCCGTCACGGCAGGAAGTAGGAAACGGAACAGGTGCTAAAAATTTAATTGCATCAGAATGTAAAAAATCAAACCCAGCTCCTGCTGTGATTTCTCTTTCCAACTCAGAAGCTATACTCATATTATCGTCTTCGCCTCTTAGAAATTCAGCCATATTTTCCGGTAATTTTTTGCCAATCTTATCAGCACAATTTTGCAGATCATAAATTTTATTTTCTATTAATAAAGCAGCTCTATCATTTCCATGTTTTTTGTAAGAAACAAATTTCATTAAATTCTCCCTATTTCATTATTTGTACAGTAAGTTAATTTCTTCATTTAATATTTTTTGAACCTCTGTAATAACCTCAATAGCAAATTCAGTTTCATCA